>DASWDU010000038.1 GCA_036395115.1 Thermoplasmata archaeon
GAAGTTCCAGACGAGCGCCTGAGCCGAGGTGAAGTCCGGGGAGCTCGGCTCGTTCCCGTCGGCGAGGTTGTCCCCGTTGAGGTCGATGAACCACGAGTGCTTGACGGAGGTGGAGTCCGTCGAGATGAGCGTGAGATTCACGATGTCTCCGCGATGCACCGTTACGGACGGCCCCGGGTTGGAGAGCGAAGTGCTCGTGAGCCCCCAGCCGCTCCCGGCGCTCCCGTAAAACGTCCAGTTCACCGGCCAAATTCCGGTCCGTGGCGGCACACTCTCTGGAACGATTTGTGCTCCGCCCGCGCCGGGCATGTCCGGGACGGCGGCCTGGAGAACCGCGGACGAAGCAAAGAGGACGATTGAGACGCCAACCGCGATCACCCCCAGCCACACCCGTACCATGCTGTCCCTCGGAGCTCCTGACGCCCTCACGGGACGACATGCAGAGTCGCGGTCATCGTGTAGTGATTGAGCCCGCAAAACTCCGCGCACCGGATCATGAAGTCACCGGGTTGCAGCGGCTTGAACCAGTAGAGATTCGTGTGTCCCGGGATGACGTCGACCTTCAGGTCGAAATCGATGAGGTAGAACGAGTGGGCGACGTCGAACGAGCGCAGGATGATCTTGACGACGAGTCCGGTCTTAATCGTGAAGGCTCCCGTCGTGTTGAGCGAGGTGAAGTTGCCCGTCGTGTTCAGCCACATCCCGCTCCGGACGTACGTGATGTTGAAGTTCCAATACCACTGGTGGGCGTTGATCTCCATGATCACGTCGGGATCCTGAGGGAGCGTGTCCGTCCTGACGAGGGTCTGGAACGCGGCGAAGCCGACGATCAACAGGATGACCGCGGGCACGACGGTCCACAGGGCCTCGAGGTTGCGGTCGTGCGTCTTCGGATTCGCCGGGCCGGTGGTATGGCCCGGCCGTACGCGGAACTTCAACACGGCATACGCGATCAGAGCGCTCACGAAGATCCCGATTCCAAGGGCGGGAATCAGGACAATCCAGAACAGCTCTTGCGTCGCGCCCTCTCCGCTCGACACGGGCGCCGCGCGCGCCGTCCCGCTCAGGAGCGACAGTGCGACAAGCAGGACTGATGCCAGGAGAACGAGGCGCCGAGGCACCGACATCGGCTGCCGAAAACCGCATTCCTCTAAAACCTTTTGCGGTGTACGTGCGAACGCCGCGAACTCGCGCGACGACGCTCACCGCGCACCAGGAGCCGTAGGAAAGGTTTTTGTCCGCTCCTGAAGTACGGGGACCCGCGGCCCGTCGAAGGAGGGCCACAGCCGGGGTTCGCCGATGGCCGGAGAGGTCGTCACGGGCTACCGCCATCGGAACGCGCCGGTGGGCGTGTTCCGCTGGCTCACGACGACGAATCATCACGAGATCGGCATCCTCTACCTTGCGAATTCGTTCCTCTTCTTCCTCATCGGCGGGATCCTCGCACTCCTGATGCGCACCGAGCTGGCGTATCCGGGCCCGACGATCGTGGACCCGTACACGTACACGGAACTGTTCACGATGCACGGCACCACGATGGTCTTCCTCGTGGCGATCCCGATCCTCGCGGGCTTCGGGAACCTGATGGTCCCTCCCCTCATCGGGGCGAAGGACATGGCGTTCCCGCGCATCAACGCGCTGAGCTTCTGGCTCATCCCCTCCGCCGGGGTGATCATGTGGCTCGGTGCGGCGAACATCGGATGGACGGGCTACACCCCGCTGAGCGTGTACGATCCGAGCAAAGGCGTCGACATGTGGATCGTCGGACTCCAGCTACTCGGCATCTCGTCGACCGCGGGCGCGATCAACTTCCTCGTGACGATCTTCCGCCATCGGGCTCCCGGCATCACGTTCCGGAACCTCTCGCTGTTCGTCTGGTCGATTCTCGTCACGCAGAGCCTCGTCCTCCTCGCGACGCCGGTCCTCGCGGCGGGCCTCTTCCTCCTCTTGCTCGACCGCCACGGCATCACGGCGTTCCTCTCGCCGACCATGGGCGGCGACCCGATCATGTGGCAGCACCTCTTCTGGTTCTACTCCCATCCCGCCGTGTACATCATGATCCTCCCGGCGATGGGCATTATCTCCGAGGTCATCCCGCGGATGAGCCACAAGCCGATCTTCGGGTACAAGGCGATCGCCCTCTCGACCGTCGCGATCGGATTCCTGTCGTTCGGCGTCTGGGTGCACCACATGTTCACGACCGGCATCTCGATCTCTGCCCGCCTGCCGTTCATGGTCATCACCCTCGCGATCGCCGTGCCGAGCGGAATCAAGATCTTCAACTGGATCGCGACGATGTGGGGCGGGGCGATCGAACTCAAGGCGCCGATGCTCTTCGCCGTCGGGTTCATCGCGATGTTCGTCATCGGCGGGATCAACGGGGTGTTCCAGGCGCCGATCTCGCTCGACTATCCGCTCCAGGATACCTACTGGGTCGTCGCCCACCTGCACTACGTCTTGTTCGGCGGTACGATCCTCGGCGTCTTCGCGGGTTTCTACTTCTGGTTCCCCCGGATGTCGCGGCGGATGTATTCGGAGCGCCTCGCCCGCTGGCACTTCGCCTTCACCCTCGTCGGCATGAACCTCGTCTTCTTCACGATGCACTTCCTCGGCCTCGAGGGCATGCCGCGGCGCGTCTACGACTACGACCCGGCGCTGTGGAGCCTGAACTGGTTCGCGACGATCGGGGCGTTCGTCGTCGCGTTCGGCCAGGTCCTCTTCGTCGCGAATGTGATCTGGACGTTCGTCGCCGGACCCGTGGCGGACGCGGACCCCTGGGGAGAGATCCCGGGGCAGCGGAACGAAGTGCGGGTCCCGGGCGTGCCGGTGTACGCGATGCCGATCCACGCCGCGGCGAACGGCGGGACGCGCGAGGACCCTAGCGGGGAAGCGGGACGTCCTCGAGTTCCCTGAGGATGTCGTCCGCGAGCCGGGAGGCGGTGTCGTAATCGCCGGACTCGAACGCCGCGCGCGCCTGCTTCAGCGCCTTCCGAATCTCGCTGACGTTCCGTCCGGTGTCGCGGGCCCGCTTCGCCGTCTCGAGGGCGCGGGTCATCCGCTCCAGGGCATCGGCGCGGGAGACCTTGGGCTTGTCGCCTCCCTCGTCTTCCTCCAAGAACTCGTGCCGGAGGGTTTCCGATGGGGGCGTGGGGGGAGTGGGAGCGCTCGTCGGAGGCCGCGGTGGCATCGCGACGACGGGAGGCGGGGGCGGCGCCTTCGTTTCGGGCTCGGTCGGCAGGTCGAGGCCCCCGGCTTCGAGGGCCGCGGCGAGGTACTTCTCGGCGTCGAGGAGGCTCTTCTCCTTCGTGGCGAGCATCTCCCGCTGCGACGCGAGTTCGGTCAGCTCCTGTCGTAGCATCGACTGCACCTCGACGAACGCATCGTGCTGCGCGTCGGACTCTTTCTGGCGGGCGAGCATCTCCTCGCTGATCTTGAGCAGTTCACGCTCGCGCGATTCCAACGCGTTGAGCCGCTCGTTCTGAAGCTTGATGAGCTCCTCATCGCGTTTCGCGAGCTTCCGGTCCCGCTCCGCGAGGCCTTTCTCCATCGTCGAAAGGCGATCGATCGTGTCGGCGAGGGCGCGTTCCCGCTGCGCGGAAAGCTCCTCTCGTTCCACGAGGGCTTGCATCTTCGACTCCGAGTCCCTGAGGTGCTCGGTCAGTTCCAGCTGGAGACGTCGGACCTGGTCTTCGCTCTCCTTGACCGTCTTCTCCCGGTCGTTCAGCGCACGAGCCCAGTCCTGGATCCGCTTCTCCTCCGAGCCGATCTTCTCCCGATCCAAGCGGGCCCCCGCGATGTCGCGTTCGGCGAGCGCGCGAGCGGCCTGCACCTCGCCCTTCTCCCGCTCAAACTCTTCCCGATCCGAGCGGAATCGGGCCACCTGGCCCTCGAGGTCGGCGCGCTGCGACTCGATCTCCGCCTTGACCGCCTCGAGTTCCCGTTGGCGGGCGTCGAGGGTGTTCTTGATCTCTTTGAACTTCGTGGCCGACGCTTTCACCGAGTCAAGCAAGGCCGGGGAGGGCTTTTCGCTCACCATGTTAAGTCACCGCCGGGAACCGCGACGGACTCCTTGGTGCATCCGACTCTATATAAGTCGTCCGTCCATATAATCGTTCATGAGAACGAATGGCATGGATCGCGATGCAACCGCCGTCATCGGAACGCACCGATTCGTTCGTCAGTGCGAGCGGTTGAGCGCCGCCCGCGCCTGACGTCGGGCCGGGCCCCGGCGCCCTCCATCGCCCTTTGTCAACGTGTCAGACAAACGAAAGACACTTATATGCGTGGCTGTCGTACGCATGTCTGCCTCCTTCCTTACGAGGGACGCGACGAAGGGATGGAACATGCCAGCACTCAAAGAGATTTCGTTCGAGTACGCGCGGCAGATCGCGACGGTCAAGGGACTCCAGCCGAGCAAGGTGAAGGGCACGAACACGCTGCGGTTCACGAAGGGCAGCAGCGAGAAACTCCAGGTCATCTCCTGGGATGAGTTCGAGACGACCGCCAGCAACCGCAACCTCGCGGTGTACGAGAGCGGCGGCTGGATGAAGTTGATGCGGAAGCAGTAATCGACGCCGGCCTCCTCGCCACGACCATGGTGGATTTGGCGTTCGGCGCCACCGCCATGGCCTCGATCTTCGCGATCGTCGACCCGCTCGGAGTCGTCCCGTTCTTCTCCGTCTTGACGGAAGGGATGAACCCGGCCGAGAAGCAGGACATCGTGTCGAAGGCGTGCCTCACCGCGACCCTCACGCTCGGTGTCTTCGCGATCTTCGGCCAGTGGATCTTCGCCGTCTTCGGTTTCACGATCCCCGCGTTCAAGATCGCGGGCGGTATCCTCCTCTTCGGCGTGGCGCTCGAGATGCTCCACGGGGAGCGATCGCGATCGCGGCTCACGCCGCAAGAACGGGAGGAGACCCTCGAGCGGGAGGAAGTCGCCGTGGTCCCCCTCGGGATCCCGCTACTCGCCGGGCCCGGCGCCATCACGACCGTCATGATTTACATGGCCCATCCGGTAGCGGACCCCGCGGACAAGCTGTTCGTCTTCGTCGGCATCCTGGTGTCCGTGCTCTCGGCGTTCCTGCTCCTGCATAACGCGGACCGAATCTTCCGGCGGATCGGGCGCACCGGGACGCGCGCCGTCGGCCGTGTGATGGGGCTCCTGCTCGCGGCAATCGCGGTCCAGTTCATCATCGACGGCGCGTTCGACATCGCTCGGTTGCACGGCCTTCCCGTCAGCTGAGGCGGCCCCCAATGGCCTTTTATCCGGGCCTCCGCATGGGGTCGGCATGAGCGTCGAGGCGAAGGTCCTCGCGCGGATCCGGCCCTCGGCGGAAGAGGAGGCGCGCATCGAGCGGGCCGTGAAGGGCCTCGTCGAGCGGCTCACGAGCCTCCTTCGTTCGAACGGGTGGACGGCGACGCCGTTCCTCGCGGGATCCGTCGCAAAGGGGACCCACCTCACGGGGACCGAGATCGACGTCTTCGTCGCGTTCCCGCCGGACTTGCCCCGCTCCGATTTGGAATCGCGCGGCCTCGCCCTCGGCAAGATCCTCGAGCGAGGAGAACACCGCTACGCGGAGCATCCGTACACCCGCGGCTGGCACGGGGGCTTCGAGGTCGAGATCGTGCCATGCTACCGGATCACGGATGCGACGCAACGGATGAGTGCGGTGGACCGGACGCCGCTCCACGTCGACTATGTCCTCGGCCGGATCAAGGAGGGCCAAGCGGACGAGATCCGGCTGCTGAAGGCCTGGGCAGAAGGCATCGGCGTGTACGGCGCGGAGGCGAAGGTCATGGGATTCAGCGGGTACCTCTGCGAGCTCCTCGTGCTGAAGTGCGGCACGTTCCATGGCGTGCTGGAGAACAGCCTCTCGTGGCGCAAGGGCGAGGTCCTCGAGCTCGATCGCGCGGCCGGCCGCGCGTTTACCGAGCCGCTGATCGTCGTCGACCCGGTCGATCCGAACCGAAACGTCGCGAGCGCGGTGTCGGTCGAGCAACTCGCGACGTTCGTCCACGGGGCCCGCGAGTACCTGCGGGCCCCGAGCGAGCGTTTCTTCTTCCCGCGTCCCGCGAAGCCGATGACGCTCCCGAAGCTCCGGGCGCTCGCGAAGATCCGTGGGAGCGGTCTCTTGGCGGTCCATCTCCCGTCGCCCGCGGTCACGGACGACGTCCTCTATCCGCAGCTGCGCAAGGCGCACCGAGCGTTCCTCGACCTCTTCCACCGGAACGGATTCCAAGTGTTCGACTCCCACTTCGACGTCGCGGGCAAGAATGCGGTGTTCCTGTTCGAGTTCGCCGTCGACACGTTGCCTCGCGCGTTGCGGCATGATGGCCCTCCCGTCTGGGTCAAGAACGCGAAGGATTTCCTGGATAAGTGGCGACGCAGCCCGAAGACCCTCGCAGGACCGTTCATCCAGGGAGAACGCTGGGCCGTCGACGTGAGCCGCGACGCCGTGACGGCCGGCGGGCTCGCGAAGAGCGCATGGCGGGCGCTGAGCCTCGGGAAAGACCTGGAGAAGGCGGCCAAGCGCTCCCTCCAGATACGGTCGGGGCCGGAGGCCGTGCGGGCCTCGAATGCGGACGCATGGAGCCGCCTGTTCGACAAGCGGTTTCCGTGGGAGCGGTGACGCGGTCAGAGATTACTGGGGGAGGACCACGACGCTCGCGCTCGTCGAGTGTCCCGCCCGGTCTGTTGCCACAATCGCAACCGTGTAACTCGACGCGGTGTTGTCGAACGTCACGTTGTACGTGCCGGCGGGATAGTCCTCGGGCCGGTGGTCCACGCACTGACTCTTCCCGGAGAGAAGAGTCCAGCTCACCTCGAAACCCGTCGTGGAAGCCGGGGTCACGTTGACGTGAAGCGAGGCAAGGCCCACGTTGTCCGTCGCTCGGAAGAGGACAATGATGGACGTGTTCGAAGGCGAGCCCATCGGCACGGCGACCTGGCTCCCTACGGGCACGTAGCACGGAAGGTCGCCCGTGTATCCCGCCGAGTACGGGCTCACGGAAATCCCCTGAACCGTGGGGTCCGTGAAGTCCCCGAACGGCGGGTTCAGGAGGATGATCCAGACCGCCAGCCAGCTGAAGAAGTAGGTGATGCCGTGGCCCGCCCAATCTTTCCGTTGGAACGCATCAATCTTGATGCCGAAGAGCGGGAGGATGAAATACAGACCGAATGCGACCGCGATGCCCGCGAAAAACGCGAGGGCGGGTGACACAGAGAAAAGAAGGAACGCGACGATGGCGCCGACGACGGCCCAAAGGATCGTCGCGACGGCGGCCCGCGCGCCTTGGATCTCCCGGCGCATGTAGCCAATCTCGTCGAACTCGGGCGCGACCCAGTCGGGTTCCTCCTCCTTCCGCTTCCGACGGGCCATAGGCCGCCGGAACAAGGGGCCCCTTCAAAAACCTTTGGCGCGAGCAGGCGAATTCTTCCGAGACCTGCGGTTGCTCTCGCGACCTCGACGGAGCACCGCGTGCCTGCCGAACTCCGAGGCTGCCTAGACCTTGCATGTGTCAGGCTGGCTTCTCCACAGGACGAAGCCGAGTCCAATGACGTCAAGACACTGCGCCACGACGAGGATCGCGTTCGGTGACGCGGACTTGGCGGGTGTTAGGCCCGCGATTAGATTCCATGTCAAGGCGGCCGCGGACGCGGAGAGGATGACCATCGCGCCGACGATCAGAGAATCGCGTAGCAGGTTCTCCGAGGCCATCGGCGACTCGCAACGCCTGCGGCCGAAGACCCTTCGCTCAGCGACCGCCTGGGACGATCGGCGGGATGCGCGAGCGAATCGTCTCCATCTCGATCGAGAACTGTCGGATCGTCACGAGCATCGCGCCGACGAGCACGCCTCCGACGAAGCCCGCGATTCCACCCGTGAGGACGCGCGCGAGCGGCGTCGACTCGTACGTGTAATACGGCCCCGAGAATAGTTGCGTGAAGCCGTCGACGGCCATCGGCAGCAAGCCAACGAACACGATCAGAGCCCCGGCTTGCTCGGATCCGATGCGGGCGAGCCGGCGCCGAAGGAACGACGGCATCGCGTTGACCATGACTTCCCCCGTCTTCGTCGACGGCCGGGCGAACATCGCCGCGAGCACGCCGAGGTTCGCGAAGACATACATCGACGTCATGCGCTGATCGATCGGCATCTGGTTGCCGTTGAGCCAGAAGGAGCGGTAGTAAAGTTGGTGGCACTGCGCGTCGCCGATCGTGTAGATGACGCGGGCGTAGAGCGGGAACGTCGCCCAGATGTCTTCGTGATCGACGATGTTCGCGCCGCCGACCAGCTTCTCCGGGGTCGAACCGGAGGGCATGGTGAACGGACAAATGAACAGGGAGGCAGTCCAGACGAGGTTGAGGATCAGGATGCCGAGAAGCGCTCTGCTCCACGTGAACCGCGCCCACACGCCGGAAGCCACGGCGGTTAGTAGGGCCAGCGGCAGATAAAGATTTACCGCGCGAGGGTCGCGCGTCACTTCGCGAATTTGGCGGGCGTCCGATCGAAGCTTGTCTTGCAACCAGCGGAACAGAAGTAGTACGTCTTGCCTTCGTACACGGATTGACGGGCTGCTCGATTCGGCGCCACCATCATTCCGCAGACGGGGTCTCGCTCCATCGCTGCCCGGAGGCGCCCGTCGCATGTGAAGGTTGCGGTGCGCCCCGACCTCGCCGAGCCAGTCGGTCTCCTCGACCGGCCCCGTGATCGGGAAGATCCTTCCGTTCGAATCGATCATCAACTTGGCGGCGGCCAGCTCAGTGGCTTCATCACATTCTACAGCGGATGGACGGACGGGCCCGCCATCCGACCTGAAATGAGGGTCATCGGAAGGACGAAACCCGACTCGCCGCGCACGCAAGATAGGAGCCGTTTCGGTCTGCCAGGCCTGTGTGCCCGCGTGCAAAGGACGAGCGCATACTTATAAAGCAGCCTACAAAGCAACATCTAAGAACACAAAGGCGGATAGGTATAGCGCATCGTGCCGGCCGAGACCCCAATGACCCCCAAAGGCAGCGTGACCCGGTCCGTCCGAATCGAAAAGGATGCGGACGAGCGGCTCCGGAAGCTCGCGGACCAAAGCGACACGAGCGTGAACACGCTCGTCAACCGGGCCCTGCGCAAGTTCGTCGAGTGGGACGCCTACGGGGAGAAGTTCGGGTTCGTCACGTTCCCCGGGATCATCCTCGTCAAGATGATGGAGCACCTGTCCGAGGAAGAGGCGAAGGAGCTCGGCATCTGGGCCGGCCGGAACCTGCTCAAGGAATACATCACGTTCTGGTTCAAGGAGATCACCCCGGAGACCCTGATCGAAGGCTTTCCGCGTCTTTTCGCGAAGTACGCGCGGGCGTTCGCCTACGAGGAGCACGTCGAAGACGATTACCGGGTGATCATCCTCAAACATAGCGGGGGGCCGCGCTGGTCGACGTTCTACCAAGAAGCCGCCGAGACCGCGTTCCGGGAACTCCTGAACCGCGACGTCCGCGTCGAGAAGTCGGAGAACCAAGTGGTCCTGCGGCTGCGGTGGGTCGAAAAGAGGATTAAGTGAGGGGACGTTGTCTGCCACATTAGGGTTTCAGGGGAGCATTAGCGATTGCCCCCGAGCACGAGCGTCACGCGCACGATTCGGATCGAACGGAACGTGGATGAGTTCCTCCGAAAGTTCGCGGAGCGCGAGGGGATCAGTGTTAACTTCCTCGTGAACAAGGCGATCCGGCGTCTCGTGGAGTGGGACGTCTACGCGGAGAAGTTCGGGATGGTCTCCATGCCGGAGTCGCTCCTCGTGAAGATAATGGAGCAGCTCACGGACGAGGAGGCGAAGAATCTCGGCCACTGGGTCGGGAAGAATCTGCTCCCGGAGTTCCTGACGTTCTGGTTCAGGGAAGTGAGCTTGCAGACGGTCGTCATGGGCTACTCCCGCCTGACGGCCCGTTATGCCCGCGCGTTCGAGTACGAGGAACGGTCGAAAGAGGGCCGGTGGACGATCGTCTTCAAGCACGGCGGCGGCGCGCGCTGGTCGGTGTACTACGAGGCGCTCGTGCGGACCGCGCTCGAGGGACTCATAAAAGGCGCGGAGATCCAGACGGAGATGACGGACGACCAGGTCATCGCACGGTTCGCGCTCGTGTAGCCGGACCTATCGACCTGACTTGCCTTTCGTCCCTGGCGACCTCGGGGCCCGTGGCGTTTCCGACGCCCGAGCGACCGACTGCCCGACGCTGTCGAGGGCCTTCCGCTCGATCGCCTCGGCGAGCCAAGACATCGTTTCCCGCAGCCCGAAGCATACGCGGTCGATGTCCGCGCTGCCCGTGTCGACTTTGACGTGCCGGGCGACGAGCATCGCCTTGATCACGGGAGCGTTCGTCGGTCCGAAGAATTCCTCGAAGGCCTTCCAGTACGCCGCCTGAAAGTACTTGTCGTTCTTTACTCCGAGTCGACTCGCGAGATGCACGCCGGCACGTCTCCCACCGATCGGCGGGCTATTTCGGGGTGATGTGTGGTACTTTCACGGAAATTCCTCGGTTCCCAATCTCTACGGGGAGGAGCCCCATCTGGTGGTTCGTCCCCCGCATCTTGGTGATCTCGATGTAGCGGACCCGCGCGTCCCCGGTGACCGCGACGAGGGAGAAGTGGATGACGCCGTCGGCGATGAACTCTTGGATCCCTACCGACGACAGCAGGTCCGTGTGCGCCGTCTCGGTGATCATCAAGGTCGTGCAGCCCGCGCCCCCGACGATCTTCCCGAGGAGCATGTGGGTGAAGATGCGAAGGTCGCCGCTCCGCTCGAACGCCTGCGTCATCGCGGTGAACGAATCGATGACGAGGCGGACGACGCCGTATTCGTCGATGTTCCGCACGATCTCGTCCCAGATCGCCGGCATCCCCTCCGTCGTCAGCGTCGGCATCTCGAGGAACCGGAACAATCCCTGTTCCTCGAGCGGTTGGATGTCGAAGCCGAGCCGCAGCATGTTGCGCACGTACGCCTTGCGTCCTTCGAGCATCGACACATACATGCCCGGCTCTTGCCGTTCCTTCGCGCCGTAGTACAGGAACTGCGATCCGAAAATCGTCTTCCCGGTCCCCGGCCGCCCGGCCAAGCTGATGAGACTCCCCGCGGGGAAGCCGCCCTCGAGCATCTCATCGAAGCCAGGGATGCCCGTCACGACCCGGGCGTCGGCATCCAGCGCGGCCCGGCTCGCGACCTTCGCGCACATCACCGCGCCTCCCGAGTCCGTTCTCGCAGAGATTGCATCAAGGTCTCGAACATGTCTGCGCGGGACCCAGGATGGCGGGCGCGCAACCGCGAAGTCGGGACTGCGACGACCTCCGGCTTGCCATTGTTCGCGAGGTCAATGTCCTCGAGAGGGATCAGCTCGAACTCCGGGTAGCCGTGGCCGAAGGTGAACTGGAGGCCGTAGAACCCGGTACGCGGCTTGACGCCGTACAGGACGAGCGTGCCCCAGCGCTGCGTCAGGACGAGGTGGATCTGCGAGATGTTCGCCACCCGCTGCGTCAGCTGAAGGTTCGGACGCGCAAGGATCGATTGAATGTCCTTGTTCACGGCGGCCCGGGCCGCGACCGTCGCGAGGAAGTTCATGACGCCCTGTTGTCCGTAGAAGTTCTCGACCGTATCGAGGGCCATGAGCATCCAGATGGTCTTGCCTTGGGCCTTGTACGCGCTGTACGTGTCGAGCCACTTCTCGAAGTCTTCCCTCGGGTTCAGGGAGAACTTGATCGCCACCGGATCCTCGACGCGGTCCGTCGTGAAGACGCGCATGTTCGTGTCGTAGACGTCCTCCGGCATGAATTGCGTCGCGAAGAGACGCGCCCGCGTCGGATCGTAGTCGCTGTACGGGAACGCCATGACGGCGTTGTTCGTCGCCAGGACGTTCAGCAGGGCGGTGAGCGGCACGTAGATCTGGCCCTCGAAGGGGACCTCGCCGCGGATCTCCAAGAGGACGGTCGAGCCGCGCGGGACGCCGCCGCCCAGGAGTGCGTCGATGTCCCGGCTGCCGGTGGACATGTGCGTCGGCGAGTTCTCGAGAGGCCGAAACATCGAGGTCCGCTCGGGTAACGTGAATGTGAATGGCTCCAGGTACCGGAGGCGTCCTCCCGCGAGGGTGAACGGATACCGCTCCTGGCGGATCGGGATGCCGCGGAGCTTCCGGACCTCCAGCTCCCGCGCCCGTCGATCGTCGATCACCTGGTGGTGCAACACGATGATCGCGTCGGCGAGCTGGTCGAGCGTCGTGTCTGTCTCGGGATGCTCGCTCACGAGGATCATCCGCGCACGCGTGGTCTCGAGGATCGGCATGAGGGACTGCTCGACCTTCAACCGCGTCTCCTGAGGCACGTAGTCGGCGAGGCCTTCCCAGGAGTCGAGGACGACGAGGGGCGACTCCATGCTCGACAGGAGCCGATGCAGCCCCGAGACGACGTTGTGCGAGACGACGAACTGGGTCGGGTCGAATTCGAGGGTCGTGGAGAAGTGGACGGTCGGCAGGGCGGCGAGTTTCGAGAAGAGGGCGTGTTGGAAGACGAGTTTGTCGGGATACGACCGGGTCGAAATGTGGACCGTGTCGCCGTCGCCCTGCAGGCGGGCCATCAGCTCGAGCGCCGCGGTCGTCTTGCCCGTGCCGGTCTCGCCCTTGACGAGGACGAGGAGGCTAGGTCGCTTGAGGAGAAGCTCCAATTCCCTCGGCAGCGGCATGTCGACATCTGCCTCTACTCCAACGTGAACCATACCCGAACCCGTCCGCCCTCGAACCGCGCATATTATCGGTCGACGGCTTATCTTCATAGTGTGGTCGGTTGTGTGCATTTGTGTTCATAGCCCCACCTGAAGAGCGAAATCCCGCCGGCTCTCCGGCCGCGGGCCGGGGTCTGCGCCAGATCTCCCGTGCACGCAGAGGGTCGCACGTCGGGTGGACATGCGACGGCCTTGAGGACGTTCAGGCGGTGCGCAGGAAATCCGTGACCACGTACAGGGCGAAGAGGGCGAAGAGAGGCGCCGCAACCAGATCGAGCGCCCGGCGGACGGAAGCGCGGAGATGGACCTCGAAGACGTGGCGGACGAGGAGCAGGACGATGAGCACGAAGGCGATCGCCGCGCTCGCGCCCCGCCAAAGCTCCCACGTGTCCGCCGTGGCGGGGACCATGCGCGGTCGGGTAATAAACGAACGACGCACCTTGCCACCGCGTTCAAAGCGCGGGACGGAACCGCTTCAGCGTCATCGAGTTCATGACGACGGACACGGAGCTGAAGCCCATCGCGGCTCCAGCGAGGATCGGGCTCAGGACGACCTTCACGCCGAGCAGCGCACCGGTCGCGAGGATACCCGCCGCCAAGGGAATCAGGGCCGTGTTGTAGAAGAACGCCCAAAAGAGGTTCTGGCGGATCTTGCCCACGGTTCGACGGCTCAGCTGGATCGACGCGACGACGTCCCGGAGATCGTCCTTGATCAGCACGATCCCGCCCGCCTCCATGGCGACATCCGTGCCGCTCCCCAGGGCAATTCCAACGTCCGCCTCGGCGAGGGCCGGCGCGTCGTTGATCCCGTCCCCGACCATCGCGACGACCTGGCCCTGGGCTTGCAGCTCTTTGATCTTGTCCGCCTTCTGGGCCGGGAGGACTTCCGCGATCACGCGATCGACACCCGCCTGCCGGGCGATCGCCTCCGCGGTCCGTCGGTGGTCCCCCGTCAGCATGATGACCTCGATCCCCATGGCCTTGAGCGCGCGGACCGCCTCGAACGCGTGGTCCTTCAGGGTGTCCGCCACCGCGATGACGCCCGCGAGTTGGTTGTCGACGGCCAGGAGCATCGCGGTCTTGCCCTCCGCTTCGAGGCGTCCCAGCGCCGCCTCCGCGGCCACGGTCGAGATGCCCGTGTCCGCCATAACCGCGCGATTCCCGAGGAGGATCGGATGACCGAACACCGCGGCGTGGACCCCTCGGCCCGGGATTGCTTCGAACGCATCGGGCTCGTCGACCGGCACGGCTCGTTCGGAGGCCCCGCGGACGATGGCCGCGCCTAAG
>DASWDU010000039.1 GCA_036395115.1 Thermoplasmata archaeon
TGGCTCGAAACCGGGCACCGATCAAACAAGCTTCCACTCCGGATCATGCCTGGACTGAAAGTGGTCCGACAGATCTCCCATGAATGGTGTCATGCTCGACATTCTGACAGCATGAAGCGACACCGCATGCAGATCATCTTGTGCTGCCGACGGCGCTCGGCCTCCGGGAAGCGGGCCATATGGAGGGCGAGTTCGCGATGACTTAAGAAGGCTCCGGGTTCAACATCCTTTTCCACGTGCAAGGTCCGTCGGATCAGCATCCGCGCGTCCTCCGGACACTGATCCTTTTGTGCTGACTCAACGAGGCGCCCGGCCCAGGCGCAGTCGACTCTGGGTCGGGATCCGATCCCGGCCGGGCGTTCCACCTAGGGAACGCGGCTCCTGCCTACGACGACGGCGAGCTCCCGCGGCTTTCCATCTTTGAACACGGCCTTCGGAAGACAGGCCATGGAGAACGCCGCGGCCGATATCAGAACGGAGTCCAAGCGTCGACCAAGGTCTGTCAAACGATACTCTATCCGGATCGGAGCCTGAGAGACGATCAGTCTTTCGACGATCCGGAGGCGCTGCAATTCCTTCAGCCTTCGGGAGAGAATTTTGGGCGTGATGCCCTTCACGTTCTCCTGCAGTCGGTTGAAGTGAGTCACACCAAAGAACAACTCCCTGAGGATTAGGACGGTCCAGCGCTTCCCGACGATGCGAAAGGTCGTCTCGATCGGACATGCCCTCAACTCGGCGATTCCGTAAATCCGTGCCACCATACCTTCCGTAGCCACGCCACTCCCCCGATGCCAGGTTTCCGAAAGGATAGGGAGCGTTTATCACTTTCTATTGTATACTTACTATCCATGGCCGAGACGATGACGATCCTTGTTGCGGGAGCGACAGGGCATCAGGGAGGGGCCGTGTCGCGGAGCCTCCTCAAGAGGGGGCATCGGGTGAGAGCGCTCACCCGAAATCCAACCAGGGCAAGGCCATTGGAGACGCTCGGGGCTCAAGTGGTCCAGGGGGACCTCACCGATTTTCGCAGTGTGGTAAACGCACTCCGCGAAGCCGACGGGCTTTTCGTTATGACCACCCCCTTCGAAAGAGGCCTCGACGACGAGGTGCGCCAAGGGACCACGGCTCTGGACGCGGCCAAGGAGGTTGGGGTGGGGCACGTGGTCCTCACGTCAGTGTCCGGCGCAGACCAGAATTCAGGGATTCCCCACTACGAGACGAAGGCTCGGGTCGAGGAACACTTGCACGGCATTGGGATTCCTGGGACGATCGTAAGGCCGGTCCTGTTCATGGAGACTCTCTTGTCCCCACGAATGCTCCCAGGCATCCAATCGGGGACTCTGGCGTTGCCCGTGAAGCCGGAAACCAAGGTGAGGCTGGTGGCGGTCAAGGACATCGGTGAGATCGTTGCAAGGGCCTTCGAGCGTCCCGAGAAAGGGACGGCCCGGGCCTGGGACCTTGCCGGCGATTCGAGGACCATGCCGGAGGCGGCCGCATTTCTGTCGAAAAAGCTGGAGCGACAGGTGAAATTCGTGCAGCTCCCAGAAGATCGGGCGCTCCAGGCCATGGGTGAGGGCATGTTGAAAATGTTTCACTGGTTGGATGCCCGAGGACCTAGCACCGAAGTCGCCGCGCTCGAGGAACATTGGGAGTACCGGATGACTCGACTCGAGACGTTCCTAAACGAAGCTCGCTTGCAGCTCTGAAGAGCCGCTGGCCAGCCGATTCCACCGGCCGAAATCCGCGCCGGCTAACATTAGAGGTGACATTAGATGCAGATTACCGTGTGCAATCGGCGGCGCTCGGCCTCGGGGAAGCGGGACCTGGCGGTGTGCTATCGAGCCGAGGTCCCCAAGGGTCTCGGGTTGCGAGGTTGGTCAGACCTGCCCGACCATCTCCGAGATGGACGCCTTCCCACGGTCCCGCATGCGCGTCAGAGCTCGGCACCGACGAACGCTGCGACGCCGCCCGCGAGGACGAGGATCGCATCCATCCCGTAGCCTAAGATCAACAGGAAGAATCCGATCACCGCGGTCAGGAATCCCGCCACCGCGAGGCGCCCGCGCGGGAACAGGAGCGCGGTCCCGGCCCGGTAGATCCGGAAGGCTTCCCACAGAGCCGCGAGGCCCAGGAAGACCCGCGCGAGGAACGTCCATGCCGTCAGCGACTCGACCGTGGGCGACGACCCGACGCCCGTCCCGATCGCCAGGAGGACGCGAGCGCCGCCCACGCCCGCGAGGACCGCGCCGACGATGGCGACGACGGACCGAATCGTGAATCGGCCGAACAGTTTGCGCGAGAACATACGGCCCCATCCGGCGGCGGCCCTTATGGACCTTGCGCCGGGGTGCTGCCCCTCGATGACCCGTCGGACTCGATGCGCGGTCGCGGCACCGCCCACGTTCAGCGATATCTCCGCACGTGCTCGGCCATCCTCCCCGATGGAAAGGTCCTCCGAACCCTTTATCAACCCGCGCCGCGGGCCGCCGCGTACGGCCGCGGATCTCCGACCGCCTAGAATGCCCTCGCCACGAGGGCGACGATGCCGCCGGCGAGGACGATAATCCCCGCCGTCCCTTGCCCAAGGAACACGAGGACGACCCCGACACCCGCCGTGAGGATCCCGGCGGCCGTGAGACGGGCCCGCGCGAACAGCATCGCCTTGCTGCTCCGGTAGATCCGAGACGCTCCGAGGAGGGCTACGAATCCCAGGATTACGGACAGGACGAGTTCCGCCGTCAGCGAGCCCGCGGAAGAGGCGGCCACGACGAAGACGAACAGGCCCCCTGCAACCGCCAAGAGCGCGCCCGCGAGCCCCAACATCCGACGCGTTGATTGACGACGACGGAACAAGCCACGAGCGAACAATGGGAGTCCCCGCGCGCGGCCCCCCATCTCCTTATGGCTTTATGTGGGCGCGCTTCCGGCCCCGGATGCTGCCGGCTCGGAATCAGGGCCATAAATTGAACCCACGACGAATTGACTGCGATGGCCTCCGACCGCGAGCGGATCTCGCTCAGACGCACCAATCGTCTACTCGGGAATGAGGCCGGCGAAGACCTCGGGGATTTCATCGTAGCCCATCTTGTCGAGGAACTCGCGGCGGTTCGGGAGGATGAAATCGCGATCGAGGACTGCAATGGAGCGTCCGTCGGATGTGTTTGCTTCTACCGCCACAGCGAGGGCGTTCGGGCTCCTCGGTGGCCACGGCCATCGGGCAATCAATGCAGGGCATTCGGCGGTGGGGGTGCGCGGGCAAGCCAACGTGAGGCGACGCGGCCGAGGCGGCACCCAAAGCACAATCGATGGTACGGCCCCTCGAGGGATCCGGATTCGTAGCGGGCGAACGAATCCGATCGGAAAGGCGGCTTGCCCAGACGGACGTTCACCGCGTCGTGAAGGCCCTGCATCCAATCGCTCATCCGGGGGCGACACCGCCGACAGGGCCAGCGGTCCGCGACGCCGTGAAGGACCCGCCAAAGGGCTCGACCGAATCGAATCCGCGCGGCGAGCCCGATGGAGCCCATCGCGCGCATCTCATGGAAACGCATCGACTCAGCCCCGCCGTTTGCATCGGTCGCGATCTCGTTTTCCCGCAACGGCGCTGGTAACCTGTCATGATTGATAAGGAAACCGAGCGCCGTTCGACTTTGCACGGTAGCTCCCTATCGCTCCAAGTGGGACCGCGTAGGCTCGCATCGGAACCTTTTCCCGTGCGCGTTCCCTATCCACGCGGGTGAAGCGGAAAGAGCGTCCCCCGAAAGACTCCCGACCCAAGGAAAAACGGTTCCGGCATGGAGGGCGCAAGGGCCGACGCGACCGGAATCAACGGGATCGCGCGCGAAAATGACGGCCGACGATCCATGGTTCGGTCTGACGTGGGGGTGACACGGTGCCATTCGACTACGAGTTCCGGCTGAGGATCCGCGCGCCGCGACCCACGGTCTTCGAGCGGCTCCTGCGCATCGAACATCTGTCCCGCTGGTTCTGCGGTTGGTCGCGGATCGAGCCGAAGGTCGGCGGATCCTTCAAGTTCGGCGGGGAGACGTGCATCCTCCAGCCCGAAGGGAGAGGGTGGGAGACGACGATCGAGAAGGGAGAGGTGCTCCACAGCTTCGCCTTCACCTGGCCTATCCGGGGCACCGCGACCCAGGTGTCGTATGCCTTAGACGACGACGGCTCGGAGGCGACAATCCTCATCGCGCGCCACCTCGGCGTCCCGACCCGCGAAAGCACCTGCGGGACGATGCAGGACGCGTGGCGCATGTGCCTCGGCAATCTCAAGTCGATCGCGGAGGGTCGCACGGACAGCGTCCGGCCCGACCACTCGGCTGTGTCGACTCCCGAGCTCCGTCTCTCCGCCTTGATTGAAGCCGCATCGGGGCGGGTGTTCCACGCGCTGACGGACCCTGCTGAACTCGACGGATGGACGACGGGGGGTGTGCCCATGAAAAGAGCGAGCGCCGAGCTGCGCCCGGGCGGTCGACTCGCGTTCGGACGGGGCGAGGGACCCGATCAGATCCTCGAGATCGAACCGGGGCGGCGGATCGTCCTCCGCTGGCCACGCTCCCGGGGCGACCTCCGCGTCTCGCTGGAGCTCGAGGAGAAGGCGAGCGGGACGGCAATTTACCTCGTCGTGGCCGGATACGGCGACATCGGGAACCCGCAGATTCTCGAGGACCGAGGGTTGTGGTCCGATCTATTCGTTTGCCTGAAGAACCAGGTCGAGAGTGGGCATGCGGGCTTCCTCAATGCCTACGAGGACCAGATGCGCGCCCGATGAAGGACGCCCCCGGCGAGGCTCGGCCAGTCCTTCAGGACGGACATCGCGGCGTTGTGACCCGCGGCGCCGATGAACCCCCAAGAGGATCGGCGGACGCTCTCCGGGGTCTCGCTAAAGTGGTTGGCCTGGCGTCACGCCTTCTTCCGCTCCGGTTCGAAGAACGGCCTCTCGACGACCGTGGCAGGCACCCGATGGCGCTCCCACTCGACCGACACCTCGATCTCGACCTGCGTCCCGAGGTCCGAGTACGGCGCCGCGACCGTGGCGATCGCGATGTATTTCTTCAGGATTGGCGACCAGCAGCCGCTCGTGGCCCAGCCGACTTGACGATACCCCGAGTAGAGTGGTACCTCGTCTCGCCACGGCTTCGATGGCGGCTGAGGCGGGAGCCCCATCTCCCAATAGTGCCTCTCGATCGATCTCCAATCGATGTGAAGCCCGACCGTGCGCCGGGACGGTCCGCGAGCGTTCTCCTCGAGGAGCGCCTTCCTCCCGATGAACGCCCCTTTGTCGAGCGCCACAGCCCAGTCGAGGCTCAGTTCAAAGGGCGAGTACCGCTGCGCGTCGATGATCGCCTTTCGGGACGGCTTGTATTCGACTTCGCTGAGGATGAGACCGGCCTCGATCCGGGCGACGTCCAATGCGAGCATCCCGGCGGGCGTGATGTCATGGCCTCGTCCCTTCTCCAACAGCGTATCCCAAAGCGCCTCGGCCCGCTCCCGCTCGACCCAGATCTCGTAGCCCAAGTCCCCTGTGTAACCGGTCCGGGAGATTGTGGCCGGGATTCCCGCGAACTTCGTGGTCACGAAGCGGAAGTACCGAAGCTTCTCGACGGCGCCGTCCGCGCCCTCCATGAGGATGGCCCGCGACGAGGGCCCTTGGAGGGCGAGCGCGCCGATCTCCTCGGACACATCCTCGACTTCGACGTCCAGGCCCATCCCCGCGTCTTGCAGCCATTTGAGGTTCGCTTCTGCGGCGGTCAGGCGAAACGATCCGTCGCCGAGATTCCAGAGCGTGCCGTCGTCGATGGTCTTCCCGCGCTCGTCGCACCACGGCGTATAGTAGATCTGTCCCTTCGACAGCTTCGCCGCGTCGCGCGTCACGACCTTGTTCACAAGGTGCAGGGCGCCTTTCCCGCGGATCCGATACTTGTACAGCGGCGACACGTCCAAGAGGCCGGCGGAGTGGCGGATCGCGTAGTACTCCATCTCGGGGACGAGGGAGTACGACGAGGCCGCGAGGTATCCGGCCCAGCCGCGCCAGTCCCAGCTCTCGCAAAGCGCCGACGTCCGCGAATGAAAGGGCGATCCGCGTCGCAGTGTCCGAGCCTCCGAACCGGACGCGGACCGGCGAGAAACGATTTAATCCCTCCCCCGTTACCTCGCGCACCCCAGCTGGTCCCTCGCGATCGGACACGCGTTACGCGGGCATGGAGGCCGTCGAGTGGCGCACCAGTACGACGTCATCGTGATCGGCGGAGGCCACAACGGCCTCGTCACGGCCGCCTACCTCGCGCGGGCCGGCAAGCGGGTCGTCGTTCTCGAGCGCCGCCACGTCCTGGGTGGAGCCGCCGTCACGGAAGAGGTCTTCCCCGGGTTCAAGTTCACCGTCTGCTCGTACGTCTGCAGCCTCCTCCGGCCCCAAATCATCCGGGATCTCGACCTGCCCTCGCACGGCTTCGAGGTGATCCCACAAGAGTCGAGCTTCATGCCGTTGCCGGACGGACGCTACCTGTTCTACCGAGGCGACGAACAGGACAGGTTCCAGGCGGTCGCGAAGTTCTCGCGGCGCGACGCCGAGGCGATGCCCCGCTTCGGCCGCGTGATGGCCCGGATGGCGAAATTCATCGCGCCCACGCTGACGATGACCCCGCCGGACCTCGGCTCGCTCCACCCTTCGGAGCTTCGGAAACTGTTGGCGCTCAACAAACAGGCGAAGACGCTGACGGAGGACGAGCTGTACACGTTCGCCCGACTCATGACGATGAGCGCGGCGGACTACCTCGACGAATGGTTCGAGACCGACGTCGTGAAGGCGGGGCTCTGCTCGAGTGGGATCATCGGCACGCTCCTCGGGCCGCGGTCCCCGGGAACGGCGTACGTGCTCATGCACCACTACATGGGCGAGATCGACGGGGCGTACCGCTCCTGGGGGTACGTCCGTGGCGGCATGGGAATGGTCAGCGAATCGATTGCCCGGGCGGCCCGGAGCTTCGGCGCGGAGATCCGGGTGAACGCGGACGTCCGGCGGATCCTCGTCCGCGACGGACGCGCGGTCGGCGTCGAGCTCGCGAACGGCGAGAAGATCTATGCGAGGGTGGTCGCATCGAGCGCCGACCCGAAGCGCACCTTTCTGAAATTCCTCGAACGGTCCGATTTGCCGCCCGATTTCGTCCGGGGCATCGAACACTTCAAGATCGAGGGTTCCTCGGGGAAGGTGAACCTCGCCCTCAACGAGGCGCCGAGCTTCTCGTGCCTCCCGGGAAACGGGCCGCTCCTCCAGGGGGCTATCTCGCTCGGCCCGAGCGTGGACTACATCGAGAAGGCGTACGACGACGCGAAGTACGGGGACTACTCGCACCGGCCCTACGTCGACATGTGCGTCCCTTCGACCCTCGATCCGACCCTTGCGCCTCCGGGGAAGCACATCATGTCCTGCTTCATCCAATACGCGCCGTACACGCTCCGGAACGGGAACTGGGCGGACCGTCGGGAGGAATTCGGGGAGACGGTCCTCGACACGATCGAGGAGTACGTCCCGGACATCCGAAAAATCATCCTCCATCGACAGGTGCTGAGCCCGTGGGACCTCGAGCAGATGATCGGACTCACGGGAGGGAACATCTTCCACGGCGAGCTCACGCCGAACCAACTGCTGTTCCTGCGGCCCACCGCGGGCTGGTCGCAATATCGCTGTCCGATCCGGGCGCTGTACCTCTGCGGGTCGGGAGCCCATCCCGGCGGAGGCGTGATGGGGGCGCCCGGCTACAACGCCGCCCGTGAAATCCTCCGGGATTGGGCGCTCCTCAAGGTGTGAGCGATGCTCGAGGCGTTCGACGTCGCGATCGTCGGAGGGGGCCACAACGGCCTCGTCGCGGCGGCGTACCTCGCGCGCGCCGGGCTCCGCGTGCTCGTGCTCGAACGCCGCGCGAGCCTCGGCGGCCCGGTCGCGACGGAACCAATCGCTCCGGGATTCCGTGGGCCGACGGGCGCCACGGTGTGCGGCCTGCTTCGCCCGGAAATCGTCGAGGACCTGAACCTCTTCGGACGAGGCGTCCAGTTCATCCCCGTCGATCCGGAGGTCGTCGCCCTCGGGGACGGCAAGGCGTTGCGGCTCTGGCGGGACATGCGGAAGACACAATCCGAACTCTCGAGCGTTTCCGCCAAAGATTCGGAGGCGTATCCGCGGTTCGTCGAGTTCCTATCCCAGTTCGCGGCGGCGCTCGATCCACTCATGGCCATGGCGCCCCCGAACCTCGCCGCGCCGACCCTCGGAGAGCAGGCAGGTCTCGTCCGCCGAGCGCTCCGGCTCCGAAGGCTCGGGAAGGCGGTCATGCAGCAAATGCTGCGGCTGCCTCCAATGCCGGTCCGAGACGTGCTCGACGAGTGGTTCGAGTCGGAACTCCTGAAGGCGAGCCTCTCGGTCGACGCGTTGCTCGGGACCTTCGAGGGGCCTTGGTCCCCGGGGACCGCATTCGGGCTGATCCGGCACTTCCTTCCCGGGGTCCACGGGAGCGCCTGGTCGTTCGTCCGCGGAGGGATGGGCACCCTCGCCGCGGCCCTCGGGGACGCTGCGCGGGCTGCCGGCGCGACGATCCGGACGGAATCCGAGGTGCGCCGGATCCTGAGCGGGGGAAATCGCGTGACAGGAGTGGAGCTTGCAACGGGCGAGATCATCGAGGCAAAGGTCGTCGCCTCGAACGCGGATCCGAAGCGGACCTTCCTGCGCCTCGTCGCGTCAGAGGAGCTGGGCCCGGAGTTCCTCGTCCAGGTCCGCAACTTCCAGATGAACGGGGTCGTGGCGAAGGTGAACTTCGCCCTCGACGCTGCGCCGACCCTCGCCGCATGGCCGGACGGGACCCCCGCCCACTTCCGCGTGTGCCCGTCGATGGAATACATCGAACGAGCCTACGACGATGCGAAGTACGGGAAAGTTTCCGGAAATCCGTTCCTCGACGTGTTCGTCCCGACGACCCTCGATCCGAACCTCGCTCCTCCGGGGAAACACGTCTTGTCGGCGACGGTCCAGTATGCGCCGTACGGGTTGCGGCGAGGGACCTGGGACAAGGAAGGGGAGAAGCTGGGCGATCGGGTTCAGGCTCTCCTCGACGAGGCCATCCCTGGCTTCAAGCGGCTCGTCATCGCCCGGCAAGTGCTCACGCCGGCGGACTTCGAGACGCGGTTCGCCCTGACGGAGGGCCACATCTACCACGGCGAGATGACGCTCAATCAATCGTTCGTCCTGCGGCCCGTCCCCGGCTGGTCGCGGTACCGAACGCCCATCGAGGGACTCTACCTCTGCGGTTCCGGCGCCCACCCAGGCGGCGGGATCACGGGAGCGCCCGGGCTGAATGCGTCCAGAGAAATCCTGAGAGACTGGCCGCATTTCGCGAGAGCGGCCTGATTCGGGACTCCCCCGAAGGCCGGGCAATCCTTGAAATCCGGCGGACGATTCACCGAACCGCCATGGCCGATCTCCTCGAGCCCGGAACGGAAGCCCCGGATTTCGAGGGCGTCACCCAGGATGGCCGGGAGATCCGGCTCCGCGATTTCGAGGGTCGGCCCGTCGTCCTGTACTTCTACCCCGAAGACGACACGCCCGGGTGCACACGGGAGGCGTGCGCGTTCCGCGACGACCTCGGTGCGCTCAAGGACTTCCGCGCGGAGGTGCTCGGGGTGAGCGTCCAAGACGCCGCCTCGCACCGCGCGTTTCGGGAACGGTATGGGCTCAACTTCGACCTCGTGGCGGATCCGGACAAGCGGATTGCGCGGTCGTACAACGCCCTGGGCCTGTTCGGCGTCGCGAAGCGCGTCACGTACGTCATTGGACCGACTCGGAAAATCCTGGCGGCGTACCGCCGCATCGATCCCGGGTCGCACAGCCGGGAAGCCCTCCGAGTCCTGTCCGAGGCGGTGGGGAAATGACGGCGGGGAAGGCGCGACTCCCAGAGGTCCAAATTCCGAAAGACATTCGCCTGCGGTACGATCGATTCCTCGATCACTTCAAAGGCTTCGAGGACGTACCGGCCGTCCGAGCGATCTTCGGCTCGAAGACGAAGACGGTGCTCCGGAGCCTGCGGGTAGAGTTCTTCTCCTCCAAGTGGGGGTACATGGGCGTGAGCGACGAGGACGGCCATCTGGTCGTCTCGACGCACTACCTCCGGACGGGCAAACGGCGGGACATCTACCTCGACGTGATCCACGAGCTCGTCCACGTCCGACAGTTCCGGGAGGGCAAGGAGCTGTTCCCGGAGGGCTTCGAGTACCCCAGTGCGCCCACCGAGATCGAAGCCTACCGTACGTGCGTGGCCGAAGGCCGACGGCTCGGCATGGACGATGCAGAGCTGTTCGAGTACCTGAAGGTCGAATGGATGGACGAGAAGGACGTACGAAAGCTCGCACGCAACGTTGGCGTCCGGCCGCCTCCACCCAAGCGCAACGCGACCCGAAAACGGGCTTCGGGCTGACCCATCCGACTGCGGCATCACTCGAACGACGAGAGCCTCGGCTGTTTCGTCTTCGGACGCTCGAGCTTCGTCACCCGAACGCCGAGGAGCCGGACCCGATGCGAGTTCCCGGCGAATTCGGAGAGGAGTTCCCCGCATACCCGCGCCAACACGTCCTCGTCGAGGACGTTCGACGCCAAGGTCCGTTCCCGGAGATGGGTTTGGAAGCCTTCGAACCGGATCTTGATCCCGATCGTCCGGAAGGTCGCGCCTTGAGCACGTGCCCGCAGGAAGACGTTGTGCGCCACGTCGCGCAACGTCTCTTCGACCCGGCTCCAGTCCGCGACGTCCCGCTCGAACGTCCGCTCGACGCTGATCGACTTCGGGTCCGGCCTCTCTTCGACGGGGAGTTGTTCGAGGCCGCGCGCGATGCCCCACAGCCAAACGGAGTTCTTCCCCAGAATCTTCTTGAGCTCCGTCCCTTTGGATCGAGCCAGCTCGCCGACCGTCCGGACTCCGACGCGTTCGAGCAGCTCGGCGGTCTTCGGGCCGACCCCGCTGATCTTCGTGACCGGAAGCGGATCGAGGAAGGCGGTCACCTCCTCGGGACGCACGACCTTCAGACCGTCGGGCTTCGCCAAATCCGACGCAATCTTGGCGACGGACTTGTTCGGCGCGGCGCCGATCGTGCAGGCCAGACCCTCCCGTTCGCGTACGGCCGCCTTGACGCGGAGTGCATACGCCGCCGCGTCGTCGAAGCCGCGTACCTTCGTGCTGACGTCAAGAAACGCTTCGTCGATGCTCACATGCTCGAGGACATCCGCGAAGGACCGCAGGACGTCGATGACGCTCTCCGAGACGGACCCGTAGAGATCGTAGTTCGGTCGGAGGTAGACCGCGTCCGGCGCCTTGCGCCACGCCAGGCCGATGGGCATGCCGCTCCGGATCCCGATCTCGCGGGCCTCGTAGCTGCAAGCCATCACGACGCCGCGGCCCTTGCCGCCTTTCGGATCGGCACCGACGATAACCGGCTTCCCGACGAGCTCCGGATGATCCCTCCGTTCCACGCTGACGTAGAAGGCATCCATGTCTACATGGAAGATAATCCGCGGAGACTTGAGCATCTGAATTACGACATGCACATCGGGCTAACAAGATTGCGGCGGGGCGGCGTCCTAGGGCGACTTCTCCAGGGGAACGAGCCTCCCGAGGCGCGTCTCGAACTCGGCCTCATCCCGTACCCAGTCTGTCGGGAGGCGCACGACTTTCTGGCGTCCCCTCGGCCGGCGCAGCTCGAACTCGACAACCCTCCTACCCCGGACCACCTTCAGGCGCACCCGGGCGATGTCTTGGAATGAAAGGACGGCGGGCAGACGCAGCAGGACGTCCATCAAGGACCGCGTGGGGAGGCGCACGCCGTTCGCCGCGACCTCGAGGTCGCCAATGCTTCGACTCCAGTTCAGTAGGCCGGCACCCGTCATCGCCGTAAACACGGCGAGGATTGTGAGGCTCTGTGCATCCGCGAAGAACCTGCCCTGAAGGATCTCGATGGGCAGCACCCGGACAGCGTATAGAGCTTCATACACACTCCCGAACAGAAGGAAGGCCCCCGTCCATTGAAGGGTCCGTTTTGCCCGTCGGGCCTGAGGAGAAAGAGGCCCGGCCTTCGCTATCGCCATGTCCCTTCCCATGTCCGTGCGCGGGTCAGCCGAAATCGCCGAGGCTCCTTTGACCTGCGGGAGCCAAGGCGTTCGCGGGGAACTCGTACTCCATCAAGCCCGCGAGGCGCCGGAACTCGTTCACGCTCCCTGGGCCGAAACCCGCATAGTGGTTGTTGAAGAAGACCAGGGCGCCCTTCACCGAATCCGGGGAATCCTCGAGGTCCTTGTACCAAGAGCGCATCTCCGCGGACTTGTCTTTCTGGACCTCCTTAAACTCCGTGATCTCGCGGTCCCCGACCATCCGAAGGTACACCTGGTCCGACGTCACTTCCGTCGGCGTCCGCAGGTACTGGTTCTCGGACCACACGCTCGTGATGTTCCGATCCCGGAGCAGCTTGTACACGTCCTCGCGGAACCACGACTTGTGGCGGAACTCGATCGCGTGAGGGTACTTCTCGACCTCGAGGGCCTGGATGAACGCCTGCATCACCGTCCAGTGGGAATCGAACTTGATCGACGGCGGCAGCTGCGCGACGAGGGGGCCGCACTTCTCCCGGAGTTCCTTGGCGGACGCGTAGAACCAGCCCAGCGGCTCCGTCACGTCCTTGAGCTTCTTCTCGTGCGTGATCCGCTTCGGCATCTTCATCGCGAAGAGGAAGCCGGGAGGGGTGGACTTGTACCACCCTTTCGTCATGGCAGGCCCGGGGTTGCGGTAGAACGACGAATCCACCTCGACGCAGTCGAACACGGTGCCGTAGAGCTTGAGGTAGTCCGACTTCGGCGTGCCGGGCGGGTAGAACCCGCCGAGCCAGTCGTCGTACCCCCAGCCGCTGCAGCCCACGCGGAGCTTGTCCTTGAGCGCCATGTGACCGTCCGGACCGAGGTACCCGAATAAAGCGCGGTTGGCTAAAGGCCTTGGCTCGTGCTGCGCGAGCCGCCGAGGCCCGCATGCTATCGCAATTCGGAATCAACCTCGATTCCCTCGTCGCTCGGCTTATGGACCCCAAAGGTCGTGGTCCGTAGTCCCAATGGACATCCTCCTCAGCCTCTTGATCCTGCTCGTCGGCGCGCGCTTGTCGGGCGAGTTGGCCGCGCGAGTCAAGGCCCCGGCGCTCGTCGGGGAAATCCTTGCGGGCATCATCCTGGGGCCGTCCGTCCTCGGTTTCGTTCGCCCAGACGCGGCGATCCAGGAACTCGCGAATCTCGGGATCTTCTTCATCGTCTACCTCGCGGCGTTGGAGCTGACCCTCGCGGACATCCGACGATCCATCCGGGATAGCGGTATCTTCATCGCGATCGGTGCGTTCACGATCCCCGCGCTGGCGGGCACCGCACTCGGCGGCGCAATCGGGCTGCCCCCCAGCTCCGCGATGTTCCTGGGCATTGCGCTCGCTTTCACCGCCCTGCCCGTCCTGGCCCGGATCCTCTCCGATTTGGAGTTGTTGCACACGCCCCTCGGTCGCAGCCTGCTGTCGGCGGGGCTGCTCTGCGACGTGGCGGGACTCGCTTCGATTGGCCTCCTCGTGAACCTGAACGGCCCGCTTGGCCTGGACGTGTGGGCCGCTGCGGTCCTCTTGCTGAAGTTCGGCGTGTTCTTTGCGGCGATGATGAGCGTGGACATGATCTTCCGCTACCGCCACGGAGCCCTCGGCGCGTGGATCCTGCGTTCGTCGAGACACCTCCTCACGAAGGAATCCGCGTTCGCCCTGCCTTTCCTGGTCGCTTTGGGATTCGCGTTCCTGGCGGACGCCCTGGGCCTGCACTTCATCGTCGGGGCCTTCTTCGGAACCCTCCTCGTCGCGGAGCACGTGATCGCCGATCGCGACGTCAAGGCGGTCCGGTCCGCCACCTCGGCAGTCACGATGGGGGTATTCGGACCCGTGTTCTTCGCCTTCATCGGCCTGACGTTTCAGGTCGGGAGCCTCGGTAACCTCGGCCTCGTCGGCGCGGTCCTTGGCGTCGCGGCCGCGAGCAAGTTCGTCGGAGGGTATGTCGGGGCCGCGTGGTCCCACATGTCGCGCCGCGATCGCGTCGCGGCGGGAATCGGCATGAACGGCCGTGGGGCGATGGAACTCGTCGTCGCGACGCTCGGCCTCGAGCTGGGACTCATCGATGGAACCCTGTTTTCGATCCTCGTCCTGACGGGCGTGGTCACAACGTTGATGACGCCGTTTGGGCTCCGGTTCATCCTGCGCCGCACGAAGTCCGCGGATTTGAGTCCTGCGCATCCCCCCGCGCCAGGGGACGCGGGCGGGCTCAACGGCGGTACGTGAATGAAGCGACTCGCGGTCATCGGATGGCGCTGACAGTTGCCGGCCTCGCGCTCGCATTCGGATTTTGGCCTCTCACATCGGTCAGCGGCGCCGACCTCCTTGCGTCGAGGAACGCCAGCGCTCAATGTGCCGGCTACTCGCCGGGGCGCGAATCACCATCCGCGAGCGCGTCCTCGACGTCCAAGTCTTCCCTTTCTTCGGGACCGCGTTCACGTCGCTCGAGCTGGAGGACGGGAGCGCGCAGCAGACCGCCCTCGTCTCCGTGCGGGGGAACGCGACCGGGGGTCAGGGCCGGGGACACCGTCTCCGCGGCCGCCGTGTTGCAGGTCGTCCAGAGCGTCTCCTTCTACTGCTGGGAGGTCGCGACCCCCGCCGACGTACACCAAGCGTGGCCCATCGATGCGGTCTTCTTCGGAACGATGACCGTCGGCGTCGCGATCCTGGCGTACGCCGCCCTCCGGAAGCCGTAGGCCACCGGAAGGCTGAAATCGACTCCGGGGCATCGGCACGCGGATGTCGGAGCTCGGCGAGCGCGGCGCCCGTCGCATCGAATGGGCTCGCGACCACATGCCCGTGCTCGCGGCGATCCGGGACGAGCTGAAACGAGAGAAGACCCTTCGAGGCCTCCGCATCGGAATGGCGTTGCACGTCGAGGCGAAGACGGGCGTCCTCGCC
Source organism: Thermoplasmata archaeon (assembly GCA_036395115.1). Classification (NCBI taxonomy): domain Archaea; kingdom Methanobacteriati; phylum Thermoplasmatota; class Thermoplasmata; species Thermoplasmata archaeon. Next base: position 15,058 of record DASWDU010000039.1, read on the forward strand.
CTGTCGCTCCGGGAATCCGGCGCGACCGTCCGGCTCGCGTCGTGCAATCCCCTGTCGACGGACGACAGCGTTGCGACGGCTCTGGAGGAGGTCCACGGCCTCGAGGTGTACGCCCGCAAGTGGCAGTCCACCGAGGAATACTACGAGAACCTGCACAAGGTCCTCGACCTCAAGCCCGATCTCGTGATCGACGACGGGGCGGACCTCGTTTTCCTCCTTCACACCAAGAGGACGGAGCTGTTGCCCGGCGTCCGCGGAGGGAACGAGGAGACCACCACGGGCGTGATTCGCCTCCGCGCCATGGAGCGGGACGGCGCCCTGCGGTTCCCGATCATCGACGTCAACGACGCGCAGATGAAGCATCTGTTCGACAACCGCTACGGGACCGGCCAGAGCACGATCGACGGCCTGATGACCGCGACGAATCTCGTAATCGCCGGCAAGACGTTCGTCGTCGCGGGATACGGGTGGACGGGCCGTGGGATCGCGATGCGCGCCCACGGCCTCGGCGCCCACGTCGTCGTGACGGAAGTCGACCCGGTCAAGGCGCTCGAAGCCTCGATGGACGGATTCGAGGTCCTGCCGATGCGGGCCGCCGCGAAGGTGGCCGATTTCATCGTCACCGCGACCGGATGCAAGGACATCGTCACGGCGGCGCATTTCCCCGGGCTGAAAGACGGCGTCGTCCTCGCGAATTCGGGCCACTTCGACAACGAAATTTCGAAGGCGGACCTCGAGCGGCTCTCGAAGGGGGAGCGACGCGTTCGCGAATTCGTCGACGAGTACAGACTTCCGGGCGGGAAGCGCGTCTACCTCCTGGCGGAAGGCAGGCTCGTGAACATCGCGGCCGGGCAGGGCCATCCCGTTGAGATCATGGACATGAGTTTCGCCATCCAGGCCGGCGCGGCCGGGTATCTCGCGCAGCACGCCTCGAGCCTGAAGCCGCGTGTCTACGCCGTCCCCGCCGACCTCGACCTCAAAGTCGCTCGCTTGAAGCTCCGCAGTTCAGGAATCCGAATCGATCGGCTCACGAAGGAGCAACGCGCCTACCTCGATTCGTGGCGCGAAGGGACCTGATGAACCGTCGCGCGGCGGGAGGGACGCAAACTGCGGGCGAAACGAGCGGTCCTCAGCGACTTCGACGGCACGATCACCCGCACCGACGTCGCCGAGGCGATCTTGGCCGAGTTCGCGCCACCCGCATGGTGGGAGATCGAGGAACTCCACCGCGCCCGCCAGATCGGAACGCGGGAGACGATGGCGCGGCAGTTCGCGCTGCTCCACACGAAACAGGACGACCTCCTGCGTTTCATCGACGCCCACGTCGAGATCGATGAGACGTTCCTCGACTTCGTCCGTTTCTGTGAAGCCGGCGGGATTCTCGTCGAAATCGTGAGTGAGGGCCTTGACTTCTATGTGCGCCATGTCCTGCGGAAGTGGGACATCCGCCTGCCCGTCCGGACCAACCGGGCGGTCTTCGAGGGCGGGATTGTGCGGATCGAGTATCCGTGGGCCGATCCGACGTGCACCCTATGCGGTACGTGCAAGCTGCTGCGCCTCTTCGAACTTCGGGCCGAAGGGTACCGGACGGCCTACGTCGGAGACGGACATTCGGACCTGTGCCCCGCCCTCGAGGCCGATCTCGTTTTCGCCAAGGAGGAGTTGGCCCGCCTGTGCGACGAAGAAGAAATCCCGTACCACCGCTTCGAGCGCTTCGCGGACGTGCAACGGGGCTTGGCGGCGTTCGCATGAGGAACTTCCTCGGTGCGTTCGGCCACGTCGCGATGGACTACATCGTCAGCGTGCGCCGCCTCCCACGGCCGAACACGTCGATCGAGATCGTGGATCGGAACCGATATTTCGGCGGCACCGCCGGGAATCTCGCGAGGTCGGCCGCCCGGCTCGGCGTCAAGACGAGCCTGGCCTCGTTCGTCGGAACCGACTTCCCGGCGGACTATCGTTCCGCCCTGGCCGCGGAGGGCGTCGACCTCACGGACCTCCGCGCGCTCCCGCGGGCGAGCACCCCGACCGCCTGGATCTTCTCGGATCCGAACGGAAACCAAATGGCGATCATCGATCAAGGGCCGATGAAAGAGGCCGTGCGACTCCCAGTCCTCCGGCACTCCGTGAAAGACGTCGATCTGGTCCATCTGGGCACGGGCCGCCCACAGTACTATCTGCGAATCGCGAAACTCGCGGAGGACCTCGGCCGATCGATTGCGTTCGACCCGTCGCAAGAAATCCACTACGTGTACACGGCCCATCAGTTCCGCGAGCTCATCCGCCGCTCCACGTATTTCTTCGGGAACGAAGCGGAGATCGCCCGTGCGAAGCGTTTCGTGCGCGTCACCTCGACCGCCGGCCTGGCACGGTTCGCGCCCGTCGTCGTCGTCACGATGGGCTCGAGGGGGAGCACCGTGTACACGCGCGAAGAACGGATCCGAATCCCACGAGTCCCACCGCGCCGGCTCGTCGACGTGACCGGCGCGGGCGATGCATACCGGGCGGGATTCTACGCGGGACTTTCGCGGGGATACGACGTGCGGCACTGCGGCATCCTCGGCTCTGCGGTCGCGAGCTACGCCGTCGAAGCGAAGGGGACGCAGACGAACTTGCCCACGTGGTCGCAGGCACTGAGCCGGGCGGAGCGACACACGTCGTTCTAATGGAGAGACAAGAGGACGTGAATCGCTTTGCCAAGGTACGAAAGGGTTATATTGCGTCAGAAGGTTCCGGGCGAGGTGACCAGGGATGGCCATCGGGTTCGTGCTCATTAGCACCGCTCCCGCTAAGGAGCACGAGGTGTACAACGAGCTCCTCAAGGTCAAGGAAATCGTGGAACTCCATCCCCTGTTCGGGGAGTACGACCTCATCGCAAAGATCGAAGCGGAGGACTTCAATGTCCTCGGTCAGGTCGTCGTCGACAAGATCCGATCCATCGCGGGCGTCATCGACACGAAGACCTTAACGGGAATCAAGTTCTGAGGGAGCCACATGAGCGTTTTTGCCGCGTTTGAACCGTGGACATTCGTGACCATCCTCCTGCTTACGTTCAGCCTCTTCCTCGTCATCACGGGCGCCTTCACGGCGTACTTCGGAAGCGGCAAGAGCCGGAAGATCGGGGTCGGGCTCCTTGTGGGTGGTCTGATCGTGGGAATCTTGTGGGCTTGGTACACGGGACCGTACAGCGCGGGCGTGGATCTCGTCGGAATCATCGTCCAATCCATCGGCGTGATCCTCGCAGCCATCATCGGAGCCGCCGCCGCGATCGGTCTTTTCCTCCTCGCGATCATGAAGAGTTAGGGCACGGATAGCGCCCCCCACGCGTCGCGCGCCTGCGGTGAGAAGCCTTTATTTCCCGAGCCCTCTTTGTCCTACGCGATGGCCGTCGAAGTGCTCGTCGTTCTGGGTTCCAAGACGGACGCCGAGGTCGGGAAGAAAGCCGCTTCGATGCTCGACGAATTCGGAGTCGGGTATGAAATCGTCGTCGCGTCCGCCCACCGGACTCCGGACCTGCTCCGCGACCTCATCCGGAACACGACCGCCAAGGTCTTCATCGCGGTGGCGGGCCTTTCGGCGGCGCTCCCCGGCACGATCGCATCGCACACGACGAAACCGGTCATCGGTGTGCCCGTTAGCGGGAAGCTGAACCTCGACGCGGTCCTGAGCGTCTCCCAGATGCCCCCGGGCGTGCCCGTCGCCGCGGTCGGCCTGGATCGAGGGGAGAACGCGGCGATCCTCGCGGTCGAGATCCTCGCGGTGAAGGACGAGCGGCTCGCGGAGAAGCTCCAGGAGCATCGCGAGGCGCTAAAGAAATGGGTCCTCGAGGACTCGCGGACGCTGGGAGAATGAAGTTCGATGCCGACGCGTTCATCCGCGAGCAGGTCGAGCTCATCCGGAACGCCGTGCCTGGCCGAGCGATCATCGCCTGCTCCGGAGGCGTCGACAGCACGACGGCCGCGGTCCTGGCGGGCCGGGCACTCGGAGACCGCCTCCTCGGCGTCTACGTCGACACGGGCCTCATGCGGAAAGCCGAGACCGAAGACGTCGAGCACACGCTCCAGACCCTGGGGGTAAATCACCGCATCCTCCGTGCCGCCGACGAATTCTTCGCGGCGCTCCGCGGCGTGACGGATCCGGAGAAGAAACGGACGATCATCGGTCGGAAGTTCATCGAGCTGTTCGAACACGAGGCGAAGACGTTCGGCGCGGATCACTTAGTCCAAGGCACCATCGCCCCGGACTGGATCGAGAGCGGCGGACAGCTGCGGGACCGCATCAAAACGCACCACAACGTCGCCGGCCTCCCGGCGGAAATGAAGCTGAAGCTCATCGAGCCGTTGCGGGACTTGTACAAGGACGAAGTCCGAGCGGTCGCCCGCGCGCTCGGGGTCCGCGTCGCCGAACGCCAGCCGTTTCCGGGACCCGCCCTCGCGGTGCGAGTCATTGGCGAAGTGACGCCGGAGCGGGTGGCGCTCGTCCGGGAGGCCTCGGCGATCGTGGAGGACGAAATCCAGGCGGCCGCGTCACGGGGGCTCATGCCGGTGCCCTGGCAGTACTTCGCGGTCCTCGTGCCCGTGCAGACCGTCGGCGTCCATGGCGACCTCCGCGTCTACGGACACACCGTCGCGGTGCGAGCGGTCGAATCGATCGATGGCATGAGCGCGACGTATTCGAAGATCCCCCACGATGTGCTCGACCGAATCTCGACCCGCATCACGAACGAGGTCGGCGGGATCAACCGCGTCGTGTACGACGTCTCGAATAAGCCTCCGGCCACGATCGAGTGGGAGTAGACGTAGGATCGATGGAAACCTTTTTGTCGCCGGGTCCTTTCGTTGTCCCATGCGCGTTTTCGTCGTCGACAACGGAGGGCAGTGGACCCACCGCGAATGGCGGGTCCTGAAGTACCTCGGGGTCGAGACGAAGATCGTCCCGAACGACACGCCCGTCGGCGGCCTCCAGGATCTCGACGGGCTCGTCCTGTCCGGAGGCGCGCCGCGCGTCGGCGTCGATCCCTCCAAGATGGGGCGCAACGGGGAGTACCTCGACGCGTTCGGGGGGCCGATCCTCGGCATCTGCGCGGGACACCAGTTCATGGCGAAGCATTTCGGCGGGGAGGCGGCCCCCGCCAAGGTGCCGGAGTTCGGGAAGTCCCTCCTGAACGTCCGCGAGCCCGACGTCCTGTTCGAAGGCCTGCCGGACCGCTTCGAGGTCTGGGAGTCGCACAACGACGAGGTGACGGTCCTGCCGCCCGGCTTCATCGGCCTCGCGAGCTCTCCGAACTGTTCGGTCCAGGCGATGCGGCATCGGTCGGAACCCATCTTCGGCCTGCAGTTCCACCCGGAAGTGGAACACACCCAATTTGGCGGGGAGATTTTCCGGAACTTCCTGAAGGTCTGTGAGAATCCCCGCTGAGAGCGGGACCGTGCGGACTTTATTCCTGCGCGCCTTGCGCAACATCGCGATGGATCCCGCGGCCCGGGCGCGCGTCCTCAAGGAGGCGCTGAAGACTCGTCACGGGGAAGCGTTCGAGAAGGCGCTCGGTCGCGCGGTGCGCCACCTCGGCGGCGACTATGCCCAGTACGCCGCAATCATCGCCGAGGTGCGGGAATATGGCCGTCTACACGGGACCGATCTCCGAGACGCGGCTCACGCACTCGCAAATCAGACGTAGACGTTTGGATTCACACAATACTCCGCGCGTTTTCCCTCCAGCGCCTTGAGCACTTGGTCCGCGATGATCGCTCCCGCGCGCGCCTGCGCCTCCTCCGTCGACGCGCCGAGATGCGGCGAGAACACGACGTGCGGGGCGGTGAGAAGCGGGCTTCCGGTGGGAGGTTCTTTCTCGAAGACGTCGATCGCTGCCCCGGCGATCGTCCCGGACCGGAGCGCATCGGCGAGGGCGTCCTCCCGGACGATTTCCCCCCGGGCACAGTTCACGATGATGGCCGTGCGCTTCATGAGAGCGAGTTCCTCCCGGCCCACGAGGCCTTTCGTCTCGGGCGTCAGGGCCGTGTGGACGCTCACGACATCCGCGTCGCGAAACAACGACTCCTTTTCGACGAGCCGAATCCCCAGGCCGTCCGCGGTCGGTAGGGAGAGATATGGATCGAAGGCGATGACCGTCATCCCGAAGGCGTGGGCGCGCCTCGCAACCTCCCCGCCGATCCGGCCGGAACCGACGAGCCCTAGGACCTTTCCCGAAAGCTCGCGGCCTTCGAGCCCTTTCTTTTCCCACGTCCCTTCCCTCACAGACCGGTCCGCGAGCGGAAGGTGCCGAAGGAGGGAAATCATGTGCCCGATCGCAAGCTCGGCGACGCTCACCGTGCTCGCAGTCGGCGCGTTTACCACGACGATTTTGCGAGCGGTTGCGGTCTCGACGTCGATGTTGTCAATCCCGACGCCCGCCCGACCCACGACCTTCAGATTCGAACCGCGGACGAGGACCTCCGTCGTGACCTTCGTGCGGCCACGGACGATCAGCGCATGGAACGGCGGGATCAGCTGGAGGAGCCGGGAGGCGTCCACCTCCTCGATGTGGACATCGTGGACCCTCTGCAGGAAGGCGAGCGCCTCCGCATCGAGGCCATCCGCGACGAGGATGTTCATGCGGCCGGCCGAACGACACCGCGCGATAAATAGACGTCAGCCCAGGAGCGCGAAGAGAGCCAGTGCGAGAAGGGCGACGAACAGCAGGATACCGACCAGGAGCATCATTCGAGTCATCCGTGGGTCCGATCCGAAGACGATCGGGAAGGGACCGAGGAACACGACGCCACCCCATCGGCGGGTCGGAGCCGGGCCGGACGAGTCCTCCGCGGCAGCACTCGATCCCTCGGGGGCAACGATTTCAACCGGCCGCCCAGGCCAGAACAGGAACGTGGCGAAGAACCCCAGGAACGTGAGCAGGATGCCCGCCAAGGTCAGAGGGCCGCTCCCGGTCACGAGCGGGAAGACGACGACCAGGGACACCGCCGCCTCCCCCCGTGCCACCGCAAGGCCGAGGCAGGCGAGCCCGGCCACGAGCATCACCGGTCCGAGGAGCCGAATCGGCTGCACGATCAATCCGATTCGTGGCGGCCCCTAAAGCTTTGCCGCCGCCGCGCGCATCGTCGAGGCGAACGACCCGAGGGGGATCACATCGAGCTCCCCGGAATGGAACGCCTCGATCGCCTCGGCCGCGGCCTCGGCGGCCTGGATCGTCGAGATGAACGGGATGTTCAAATCGACCGCGAGCCGACGCATCATGTAGCCGTCTCGACGCGCCCCCGTCGAATTGGTGGGCGTGTTGATCACGAGCCGGATCTCACCGCGACGCATCAATCCCAGCGCGTCGGGCGACTGGTTCTCGCTGATCCGGTAGACGGTCGTCGCCTCGACGCCGTGTTCCCGGAGGAACTGCGCCGTGCCGCGCGTCGCGTAGATCCGCAGGCCCTGCTGCACGAGCCGCGAGGCGACTCCCAGGATCGCTGGCTTGTCCTCGTCGCGCACGGTCACGTACACCGCGCCGTCCGTCGGCAGCGGATTTCCCGCGGCGACCATCGCCTTGTAGTACGCCCGGCCGAGCGACCGATCGATCCCCATCACCTCTCCCGTGCTCTTCATCTCGGGGCCGAGGATCGCGTCCACGCCCGGGAGACGCTGGAACGGGAACACGGGCGCCTTGACCGCGACATGGTCGATCTTCGGCTCGCCGACGAGGCCGAGGCTCCGGAGCGAATGGCCGAGCATCACCTTCGTCGCGACTTTCGCCAGGGAGATGCCAATCGCCTTCGAGACGTAGGGGACGGTCCGGCTCGCCCGCGGGTTCGCCTCGAGGACGTATACCGCGGCGTCCTTCACCGCGAGCTGGAGGTTCATGAGCCCGACGACGTCGAGCGCCTTGCAGACTTTCCGCGTGACGGATCGGATGTCCGCCAGGATCGGGTCGGGGAGGGTCTGCGCGGGCAAGACGCACGCCGCGTCGCCCGAGTGGATCCCCGCCTCCTCGATGTGCTCTTGGATCCCACCGATGAGGACGTCCCGACCGTCGGCGACGACGTCCACATCGATCTCCGTCGCGTGCGCGAGGTACCGGTCGACGAGGACCGGATGGTCCTTCGATACGCGCGTCGCGGCCTCCATGAACCGGGCGAGATCGTCCTCCGTGTGCACGATTTCCATCCCGCGTCCTCCGAGGACGTACGAGGGCCGGACGAGGACCGGATACCCGATGCGGCCGGCGAGCTGGCGCACCTCCTCGAAGCTGTAGCCCGAGGCCGCGTCGGGCTGGAGGATCCCAAGGCGGCGCATGAGGGCCGCGAACTTCCGGCGGTCCTCCGCGAGGTCGATCGAGGTCGGCGGCGTGCCGAGGATCCGCGTTCGGGATTTCCGTCGCGCGAGCGCCTTCGCGAGAGGCACGGCCAAGTTGATGGACGTCTGCCCGCCGAACTGGAGGATCACGCCCTCGGGTCGCTCCTCCTCGATGATGTTGAGGACGTCCTCGAGGATCAGCGGCTCGAAGTACAGACGGCTCGAGATATCGAAGTCCGTCGAGACCGTCTCCGGGTTGTTGTTCGCGATGATCGCGGCGATGCCCTCCTCCCGGAGGGCGAAGATCCCCTGGACGCAACAGTAGTCGAACTCGACGCCTTGGCCGATGCGGATCGGGCCGCCGCCCACTATCAAGACCTTACGACCCGCAAGACGACGTGATTCTCCCGAGGGCTCGTACGTCGAATAATAGTAGGGCGTCCGGGCCTCGAACTCGCCGCCGCACGTGTCGACCATCTTGTACGCGACCCGGGGCCTCGCCCGTCGGATCGTTTCGTCCGAGCCCGTCCCGGATGCGGCAATCGCCTCGTCCGCGAACCCGAGGCGCTTCGCCTCCGCCAGGAGCGCCCGGGAGCGGCGAGGGCCGCGGAGGCGGGACTCGAACTCGACGAGGGAACGGATTTTCTCGAGGAAGAACGGGTCCCAGTCCGTCAGCGTTGCGACCTTTCCGAGCGCGATGCCGCGTCGGAACGCCTCCGCGATCGCGAAGAGCCGCTGGTCGGTTGGCTCGCGGAGTTCCCGGAGCAAGGCGTCGTCCGTCCAGGGCAGGGGCTCCAGGCCCACGCGGTCAATCTCGAGAGACCGGACGGCCTTCAGGAGGGATTCCTCGAACGTCCGGCCGATCGCCATCACCTCACCGGTGCTCTTCATCGACGTGCCGATGCGACGGTCGACGGTGGGGAACTTGTCGAACGGCCAGCGGGGGATCTTCGTGACGACGTAGTCGAGGGTCGGCTCGAAAGACGCGAGCGTCTTGCCCGTCACGGGGTTGGGGATCTCGTCGAGGCGGAGCCCGAGCGCGATCTTCGCCGCGATCCGGGCGATCGGGTAGCCCGTGGCCTTCGAGGCGAGGGCGGAGGACCGGGAGACGCGCGGGTTCACCTCGATCACCCGATACTCGCCGGTCTTCGGATGGACAGCGAACTGGATGTTGCATCCTCCCTCGACGCCGAGCGCGCGGATGATCCGCAACGCCGCCGAGCGGAGGGTCTGGTGGTCGACGTCACTCAGGGTCTGTGCCGGCGCGACGACGATCGATTCGCCCGTGTGGATCCCCATCGGATCGAGGTTCTCCATGCTGCAAATCGTGATGCAGTTGTCCGCGGCGTCCCGCATCACCTCGTACTCGAACTCCTTCCACCCGAGGACGGACTCCTCGACGAGGACCTGCTTGATCCGCGAATAGGCGATGCCCATGGCGACGATCGCCTCCAGCTCTTCCGGGGTGCGTGCCACGCCGCTCCCGCTGCCCCCAAGGGTGTAGGCCGCCCGCACGATGACGGGCCACCCGATCTCCTCGACGAACGTCCGAGCGGATTCGACGTCCGACGCCGCGCGGCTCCGCGGAATTGGCTCGCCGATCGAACGCATCAACGCGGCGAACCGCTCGCGGTTCTCCCCGGCGGTAATCGCGTCGAGCTTGGTGCCCAGGAGCTCTACGCCATATCGTGAGAGGACGCCCGCCTCCGCAAGTTCGCTGCACAGGTTCAGGGCGGTCTGGCCGCCCATCCCGCTCAAGATTCCCTGGGGCCGCTCCTTCCCGATGATCTTCTCAAGGAACCCGACGGTTAGCGGTTCGACGTACACGGCGTCCGCCGTGTCCGGGTCCGTCTGGATCGTCGCCGGGTTGCTGTTCACGAGGACGACGCGGACTCCCTCCTCGCGCAGGGAGCGGCACGCTTGGGAGCCGGAGTAGTCGAACTCCGCGGCCTGGCCGATCACGATTGGACCGGAGCCGATGACCATCGCGGTCCTAAGGTCCTCCCGCTTCGGCACTCCAGCGACCCCCCGCGGTCGTCCCTAGGCCCCCTTGAGCGCCGCGACGAACTCCCGGAAGATGTACGCGTTGTCCCACGGACCGGGATGGGCCTCCGGATGGTACTGGACGGAGAAGATCGGCAGGCGCCGGTGGGCCATCCCTTCCACGGTGCCGTCGTTCAGGTTCCGATGGGTCACCTCGAACTCGGACGTTGGCAGCGAGTCCGGATCGACCGCGAAGCCGTGGTTCTGGGAGGTGATGTGGACGCGGCCCGTCTTGAGGTCTTTCACGGGCTGGTTGCCCCCCCGGTGGCCGAACTTCAGCTTGAACGTCCGTCCGCCGAAGGCGAGGGCGAGGAGCTGGTGTCCGAGGCAGATGCCGAGGAGCGGGACGCGGCCGACCAGGTCCTTCGTCGCGGCGACGGTCGTCGCGAGGACGTCCGGATGGGCCGGATCGCCGGGGCCGTTCGAGAGGATCACGCCGTCCGGCTTGAGGGCCAGGATGTCGTCCGCCGTCGCATCGTACGGGACGCGCACGACGTCGGCGTAGCGCTGGGCCTCCCGGAGGATATTCCGCTTGACGCCGCAATCCACGACGACGATCGTACGTTTGCCTGTGCCCGGGTAGCGTCGGACGGTCGGAGAGCTCACCTCGGCGACGAGGTTCCGGGTCTCCGGATGGGGCGTGGCGCGTACGGTTCGCGCGACCTTCGCGCTGTCTTCGGTCGTCGGCACCAGGGCCGCCTTCATCGTCCCCTTGGAACGGATCTTAATCGTCAGGGCGCGCGTGTCGGCGCCTTCGATGGCGGGCGTCTCATGGCCGCGGAGGAAGTCGGCGAGGGACATCGCGCTCTTCGGATGGCTCGGGACCGCGCACGCTTCCTTGACCACGAACCCAGTCGGCTGGATCGACTCGGATTCCATCGCGCCGGGATCGACCCCGTAGTTCCCGATCAGCGGGTAGGTCATCATGAGGATCTGACCGCGGTACGACGGATCCGTGAGGGCTTCGGTGTACCCCGTCATGTTCGTGTTGAAGACGAGTTCGCCGAAGACCGGCCTACGTGCGCCGAAAAAGGCCCCTCGAACCGCCGTTCCGTCCTCGAGGACGAGGGCGCCATCCATTCGCTATACCCCGACCCCATTTTCGATTCGCCATATGAGGGTTTCCCTCGCGGACGACGCGCCGACCGTCACGGCCGTTCGGCGCGCGAGAGGTCGAGCCGATCCAGTCGCTCCACCATCTTGTCCCAATGGCTCCCTTGCCAGTACACGCGGCGGCAGGAAGGACACTGCCAGAATTCGTCGTGGCGGGAGCGCACGCCTTCCGGGACGATGCCTTGCACCGCGCGGACGGACACCGGCACCAAGCGTTCGTTGCAGAGCGAGCACCGCGAGAGCGGGTCGACGAGGCGGAGCGACAACACGGAGGCGACCTCCTCGATCTGCTCCTCGAGGACGTCCGATCGGACCGCCACGCTGCCGGGCACGCGGGCCGCGAGCTCCTTGTCCCGCGTCAGCAGGATCCGGCCTTCCGCGCGCGCCCGCTCGATCAGCGCTCGGTCCGGGCCCGGTTCCGGGTACGACGTGTCGTAGCCCATGAAGCGCAACCACCGGGCCAGGCTTCCGAGCATGTGGTCGCAGAGTAGCTTCACCGCACCACCGAGTACTCGAGCAAGATGCCATCCCCCAGCCCCTCCGACCGGTCGAGCACCAGCCGGATCGATTCCGAGAGCGAGGCGGCGCCCTCGCCGCCGGCGAGGGTCGGGGCGGAGCGCCCGCCGAGCACCAAGCTCCCGACGAAGACCTTGAGCTCGTCCACAAGGCCTCCCCGGAGGAACGACCAGATCACCGTGCTCCCTCCTTCGACCAAGACGGTGCGGATCCCCCGGCCGCCGAGTCGGTCCAGCAGGAGCTGGACGTCCACGGCATCGTTCCCGCATCGGAGGACTTCGGCATGGGCGAACGTCCGAGCGCATCCCTCGGACGTCACGATGAGCGTGGGGGCCCGCCCATCGAGGACGCGGGCGCCATCCGGCGTGCGGCCGTTCGAATCGAGGACGATCCGCAGTGGGAGGTGATCCGCCGCGATATCGCCCTTGACGGTGAGCTTGGGGTCGTCCGCCAGGACCGTCCCCACCCCGACGAGAATCGCGTCGACCCGAGCCCGGAGACGCTGCACCCGTTGCACATCTTCCTCGTTGCTCAGGCGCGCCCGCCCGCCGTCTCGGAAAGCGATCTTCCCATCGACGCTCATCGCCGCGTTGACGATCACGCGAGGCCGCACGACGGGACCGAAGGAGGGGAATCATAACAACTTTGCGGGCGCGAATGGAATCTTCTTTTACCGGGGCCATCTTCCTCCGGCGCGGTGGTACGGACGAAGGCCCATCTCGAGCACGAAGACGACATGCGGTTCCGCGCGAGCGCGGACGGGGGCGCGGAAATCCGCTTCGACGCGGGAGAGGCGGCGACCCGCCGCGGACCGAGCCCGATGCAAGGTGCGCTCCTGTCAGCGATGGCGTGTACCGCGTCGGACGTCGTCGACATCCTTCGGAAGGAGCGCGTCGCGTTCACGTCGCTGGAAATCGAAGCCGATGCAGAGCGGGCGAAAGATCCGCCGCGCGTGTTCACGAAGATCCATCTCCATTACCGGATTCGAGGGAACGGCATCCGAGAGTCCGCGGTCGCGCGAGCGATCGAGCTCTCGTCCGAGAAGTACTGCTCCGTGGGCGTGATGCTCCGGCGGGGGGGCGTCGAGTTCGTCAACACACACGAAATCCTCCCTACCGGATGACGTGTTCTCAGCGCGGGGACTCGTGCCGGGTATCTTTAAGTAACCTATCCGGGATGGACCGCGGCGCCCATGGAAGGCATCCAGATTTACGAGCTGAAACGGATGGACCTTCGCGGTGCGACCGTGATCGACGGGTTCCCGAGTGTGGGACTCGTGAGCTCGATTGTGGCAAACTACCTGATCAACGCCCTCAACCTCACGCAGATCGGGATCATGGACTCGATCTACTTCCCGACCGTCGCCCTCGTCCGAGACGGGCAGCCGATGAACCCCGTCCGGATCTATGCGGGTTCGAAGATCGACGAGCGGGACCAGCTCGTGGTGTTCATCTCCGAATTCCAGCCGCCGCCGAACCTGATCAAGGCGATCGCGGCGACCGTCCTCGACTGGGCGCAGGACGCGCGGTGCAACCTGCTCGTGTGCCCGGAGGGACTGATCGTCGATACGAAGGAGGAGGAAGCGGACCGCTCCGTCGAAGTCTACGGGATCGGGTCGACGGACAAGGCGATGGACATGATCCGCAAGAACAACATCACGGTCTTCGAGGAGGGCGTCATCACGGGGGTCGCCGGGGTCCTCCTGAACGAGGGCCGGAAGCGCGATTTCGACGTGATCACGCTCCTGAGCGAAGCCCATCCGGATTACCCGGACGCTCGCGCGGCCGCGCGGGCAATCGAGGTCATCGACAAGCTGCTCCTGCACACGGAGCTCGATGCGCGCCCGCTCTATGAGGAGGCCGAGCGGATCGAGATGCAGCTCAAGAACATCCACCACCAGACGGAAGTCGCCAAGAAGCCCAGCGAGCCGCCGCGACCGAGCATGTACGGTTAGCGATTGGGCTCGACGGACACCTTTCGCAGGGCGCCCACCGACGCAAATTCGATCTTGCACGGGATGAACTGGGGTAAGAGCCACGCGATGGTCTCGAGGTGGCCGGAGACGTCCCGCACGAGGAAGCGGGAGGGTCCGTCCGCGCGAGCGAGATACGCGAGGAGCTGGTCCGCCGCGTGGACGTCAAGCGTGGCCCCCGACTCCATCTCCGCAACGAGGGCGGTCGCCCCTTCCTCTCCCACCCGCTCGGAGCTCTTGCCCCGTTCCGCGAGCGAGTCCGCGCCAAGGACCGTTGGACCGGCATCGGCACAGAGGACGAGCGCTCCGCCTTGTCCGACGGCCTCGACGCCGTGATACACCCGTTCCTCGATCTTGACGTCGGGCACGACACGGAGCCGCCGCATCGCGGCGCGCTTCATGCGCTTCGGGATATCCTCGGCGAGATTCGAGACGTGCGCGATGCCTCGGACCGACTGGATGACGGGGGGCGAGGTGAGATCGAACGGAGTCCAGATCCGAGTCGGCTCAATCACAACTTCGACCGTGCCGCCCCCGCGCGGGTAGTACCCGCGTCGGAGGACTTCGATTTCGGCGCGTCCGCCGAGCCGCCGCAAGAGCGGCAGGAACACGCGCGCAAAATAGTCGACCGGCGGAGACCATCGAACGTCAGTCCCGCCCAGGATTCGTAGACGGACCGTCTCGGGGGCCGCCGCTGCCACGGGGAGGCATGCCTGCAGGACGAGGGTCACACTCCCCGCCGTACCGACGTCGAACGTGTGGCGGCCGCCGGCCAGGTCTCCGGGCCGAAACGCGATCTCCTTCGATCCCACCGTGAGGCCGTCGATTTCGCCGTTGCAGAGCGTCGCCACCGCCTTCAGCGCCGCGACGTGCTGCGGCGCGAGGCCCGGCGTCGGCCGACCCGCTCGAATCCGCGCGACCCGCACGGGCATAGACTGCGTCGCGCCGAGGGCGACCGCCATTCGGAGGACTTGTCCGCCGCCCTCCCCATGGGCGCCGTCGATCTCGATCATCGCGGCGACGACCTGGACCACCGGCTCCGTGCGACCTTCAGGGCTTCGACGAAGGCGAAGGCCGTGAGGGAGATGAGGATCGTCCGCGCCCAATCCCACGCCGTCAGGGGCTCCGTGCCGAACGGCCCTTGTAGGAATGGCGTATAGATCACCAGGGCCTGCAACGCCATCGACGCGAGGACGGCCACGATGAGCTTCGTGTTCGTGAACAGGCCGATGGACCACAAGGTCTGACGGGGGGACCGCATCGCGAAGACGAGGAAGAGCTCGAAGAACACGATGGTCGTGAAGGCGACCGTCCGGGCCCGAGTGACGTCCGCTCCGTCGTTGAGTTCGAGGAAGAAGATCCCCAAGGTGCCCACCGTGAGGATCCCCGCGACGACGAAGATCAGGAAGAGGATGTCCCGAGACAACACGCCCTCCCTCGGATTGCGAGGCGGCCGATCCATAATGTCGGTCGGATATGGATCCACTCCGAGTGCGAGCGCCGGCAGGCCGTCCGTGACCAAGTTGATCCACAGAAGCTGCACCGGCGCGAAGAACGGCAGGAAGCGGAGGTCCAGCAAGGCGAGGGTCGCGATGAACATGATGAGGACCTCGCCGGCGTTCGCGGACAGCAGATAGGCGACGAACTTGCGGATGTTCTCGTAGATGCCTCGGCCTTCCTCGATCGCCGCGACGATCGACGCGAAGTTGTCGTCCGTCAGGACCATGTCCGCGCTCTCCTTCGCGACGTCCGTCCCCGTGATGCCCATCGCGACCCCGAGGTCCGATCGCTTGAGGGCCGGCGCATCGTTGACGCCATCGCCCGTCATCGCGACGATGTGCCCGGCCTTCTTCCACGCGTCCACGATCCGCATCTTGTGCTCGGGCGACACTCGGGCGTACACGCGAATCCGGTCCACGTCTCGCACGAGCTCCTCGTCGGGAATCCGCTCGAGTTCCTCGCCCGTCAGGGCGCGATCTCCCTCCCGGAGGATCCCCATCTCCCGCGCGACGGCCATCGCCGTGAGCTTGTGGTCCCCCGTGATCATGGCGACGCGGACCCCCGCCTTGTTACACCGCTTGATCGCTTCAATCGCGTCCGCTCGCGGGGCGTCCATCATCCCCGCCAGGCCGAGGAAGGTGAGGTCCGTCTCGAGGTCCTCTTCGTGCAGCGGCGGGACTTCTCCGGAAAATTCGCGGACCGCGAAGCCGAGGACTCGGAACGCGCGCGTGGCCAACTCCTGGTTCCGGAACAGATACTGCTTGCGGTCGTACTCGGTCAGCGGCTTGCGCTCCCCATCGACGAGATGGTATCCGCACGCCGCAAGGATTCGCTCGGGCGCCCCCTTGACGTGTAAGTACGCCCCTGCGCCGCCGAGACTTCGGTGCCGCTCCCCTTCGGGGACCGCGAGCACCTGCTGCAAATCGGGCTCCGACAGATATGCGTGAAGGGTCGACATTTTCTTCCGTTCCGACGTGAAGGCGATCTCCGCGACGCGCGGCATCTCGGACCGGATCGAATCCGGATCGAGGCCGGCGCGGACCGCGGCCACGAGGAGCGCGCCCTCCGTCGGGTCGCCCGCGACGATCCACCGATCCTTGTCCTTCTTCAGTTCCGCATCGTTGCACAACACCCCGCATTCGAGCAATCGGCGGAGATCCGGGTGGGCCGAGAGGGCCGCCTTCTTGCCATCGGCGCGGACGTCCCCGGATGGGTCGAACCCCTCGCCGCGCACTTCGTACTCCCGCGAGCCGGCGACGAGGAGCCGGACGTTCATCTCCCCCTTCGTCAGCGTGCCGGTCTTGTCGGAGCAGATGACGGACGCCGCGCCGAGCGCCTCCACGGCAGGCAGCCTCCGGATTAACGCGTGACGCCGGATCATCCGTTGGAGCCCGAGCGCGAGGCTGATCGTCACGATCGCCGGGAGGCCTTCCGGGATTGCGGCGACCGACAATCCGACGGCCGTGAGGAAGAGCAGCTCGATGTGGTTCACGTCCAGCTCACCGAGTTCGCGGAGCGCCCCGATCAGGAAGATGGAGGCGGCGGCGATCAGAATCGCAATCCCGATCTGCCTGCCGAGCCGGTCGAGCTGTTTCTGGAGCGGCGTCTCTTCTTTCGTCTCCCGTTGCACGAGGCCCGCGATCTTCCCGAGCTCGGTCCCCATCGCGGTCTCGACCACGACGGCCTTGCCGCGTCCCCCGTCGACCGCGGTCCCCATGAACACCATGTTCTTGCGGTCTCCGAGGAACGTGTCCTGGGGCAGCAGGCCCACCGACTTGCTCACCGGCGTGGATTCGCCCGTGAGGGATGCTTCGTTGACGCGGAGGCTCGCGACTTCGAGGAGCCGCGCGTCGGCGGGCACGCGGTCGCCCGCGGCCAAGACCACCACCTCGCCCGGGACCAACTCCCGCGAGGGCACTGCGACGGTCTCTCCTTCTCGGAGGACATGGGCCCTCGGGGCCGCGAGGCTCTTCAACGCCTCAAGAGAACGCTCCGCGCGGTACTCCTGGCGGAATCCGAGGATGGCGTTCATGATCACGATCGCGATGATGAGTACCGCGTCGTAGAGGTCCGAGGTCTCGTCTTGCAGAAGCCCGAGGACCGCGGAAATGACCGCGGCGATGATCAGAACGACCACGAGGACGTCCGTGAACTGGCTCACGAGAATACGGAGCGGACTGATCCGTGCCGTCTGAACGAGCTCGTTAGGTCCGACGCGTGCGAGCCGCTCGGCGGCCTCGTGGCTCGTGAGACCGAGGGGGGAGGCGTCCAACCGCTGGAGGACGGCTTCCGCCCCGAGGGCGTGCCAGTCGTCCGCCATCGCGCGCGGAACATTCGCACTCGTAATAAACCTCTTCTCGGACAACCCTCAGACCACATCGAGTCGTCCGACCCCGTCGCCTTGACAGCAGCTATTAGTAGCCTGGGCCCGATCCGGCGGTCGGGATGGGAACTTCGGTTCTCGGGCGACGGACGTCAGCGTGGACGCTCGCACGGCCCGCATCTTGCGGAGGATGAGGCGTGGTCGAGACCGCGTCGATCATGTTCGACATCGGGGTCATCGCGACCGTTGGGTTCCTCGGCGCGGCGCTCGCGTCGCGAGCCCGCGTGCCCGTGGTCATCGGCTACATCATCGCCGGCATCCTGATTGGGCCCAACATCCACCTCCGCGTCTTCGGATGGTCCTACGACGGCGTCTTGGGAGACAGCACCTTCCTCCAGAACATCTCCCAGATCGGGCTCGTGCTCCTCCTCTTCTTCGTCGGGCTCGAGTTCAGCATCACGAAGCTGATGAAGACCAAGGAGGCCGCCGCGATCCTCGCGGTCACGAACCTCGCCGTGAACATGTTCGCGGGTTTCGTCATCGGGGCGTGGCTCGGATGGCCCCTGATCGACACGATCTTCATGGCGGGGGTCGTCAGCATGTCGAGCTCCGCGATCACGGCGAAGTCGCTGATCGACCTCAAGCGCCTCGGCAACAAGGAGACGGAATTCCTCCTCGGAATGGTCATCCTCGAGTCGTTCCTGTCCATGTTCCTCCTGACGATCGTCAACGGGATGATCGTGCCCTCGGAGACGCCGGTGAACGTGCCCGCGCTGTTCGCGGGGGTGGGCATCTTCATCGGGTTCTTCGCGCTGCTCGCAGCGGTCGTCGTGCCGCGGACGGCCGCGCTCTTCGCGCGGATCCGGAGCGAGGAGCTGTTCGTCCTCTTCGCCCTCGGCACGGTGTTCCTCGCCGGCGCCTTGGCGGAGGCGTTCCGCATCCCCGCCATCGTGGGCGCGTTCTTCATGGGCATGGTTTTCGCCGACACCCGGATCGCGGGCCGGATGAAGGTCAAGATGGAGTCGATCCGTGACGCGTTCGTCGCGATCTTCTTCCTGAGTTTCGGCATGCTGATCGACCCCGGATCGCTCGGATCCGTCTTGCCGATGCTCGTCATCGCGGTCCCGCTCATCCTGCTGAACGACCTCTTCCTCACGGCATCTCTCGCCTATTTCATCGGTTTTTCCGGGCGCGCCTCGACCGCGATCGGCACGAGCCTCGTGGCCCGGAACGAGGAGGCGATCCTCTACGCGACGGTGGGGGCCCGCGCAATCCGGGCGAACGGCCAGCTGCCGAACGACTACGCCGGTCGATACCTGACGCCATTCGCGGGAATCCTCTGCATCGTGATGAGTTCCCTCGCTCCCATGCTCATGATCCGATCGGACCGAATCGCGGACTTCTTCACGCGGCGTCTGCCGAAGTCGATCACGTTCGGCGCGGAACTCGTCAAGAGGACTCTGAAGACCGTCATCATGCCCAACTTCCTTCCGATCTACCGACGGAAGCGGCTTTTCCAGGCGTCGATCATCGTGTACGCCGCATGGATCATCGACCTGACCGTGACGACCGGCATGGCGCACCTGGCGATGTCGATCTTCACGCCGGTCCTCGTGTTCGCGGTGTGGGCCTCGACGCGGCACGCCTTCCGCGATCCCGTGCGGCACACGAACTACGGGGTGGACGGAGGGCCGTTCAGCCGATCCGCGATCGAGGCGTTCGTCCTCCGAATCGTGGTCGGGGCGCTCGCAGTCGTCGGGCTCGTCGCAATCCTGTGGCAGTACTACTGGCCGTCGACTCTTCTCATCTTGTATGCATACTTCCTCGTCGTCATATTCAGCATGAAAGTGGTGTACCGGCGCCTCGGGCTCGGAGTCGGCCGTCGACCAGCCCCGGTTCGACTCGTGCGACGCATGCCACCGTCGCGGAGCTGGCGGGCTGCGAGCGGCCGCCGTTGAGTCAGACGATCGGATACGTCAGGTCACGGATCCAGGTCTCGTCCCCGATCGTCGTCTCGGGTCCGTGCCCGGGAAAGACGCGCGTCTCCGGCGGCAGCTCCTTGAGCCTCCGCAGGCTGAAGACCATTTTCGCCGGGCTCCCCCCGAAGACGTCGGTGCGGCCGCAGGAGCCGGCGTAGAGCGTGTCGCCCGTGAACAGGAGGCCCGCCGACTCGAAGTAGAAGCACGCGGCGCCTTCCGTGTGTCCCGGCGTGTGGAGGGTGCGGATCGCAACGTCACCGAGTTTGAGTTCAGATCCTTCCTTCAACAGAAGGTCGGCTTTGATGGGAGGAGGCGGCGCGGGGAGGAACCAACGCGTCTCGCGGGCGTTCTTCTCGAGGCGCGGGGCGTCGACCTCGAAGATCGCGATCTTCGCGCCCGTGGCGGTTCGGATCGATGCGTCGTCCGCGGTCGCGTCCATGTGGCCATGCGTGTTCAGGATGAAGACGATCTTTGCGTCGAGTTCGGCCGCCTTCGCCAGGATCTGATTGCCACCGAGCGCCGGGTCGACCACCGCGGCCTGCTTGCTCTTCTCGTCCACGAGGAGGTACGCGTTGTTGTCGAGCGGGGCTGAGACGACCTTCTCGACGAGCATGGCACGCGGGGCAACCCGAGGAGCTTTCATAAACTTGCCGCAAGATTTGGAGTGCAAATCGATCCGGAGATGGCGTGCCGGACTCGCCCCGTCGAGCGCAGCCTTAAGCCGGTCCGGGACATCGAGGCTTCGATGACGGTCGGCGGCCTCAACTTCAGCTGTCCCAAGTGCAATAACCCGCTGTTCTTCACATTCCGCTTGTCGGATCAGGGAGATTCAATGACGCGCGAGATCAATTGTCCCGGCTGTCGGACCGCTTGGCAAGTCGGGCTCGACATCCATCCGAAGTGAGATCTCGGTCTCGCGCGGAAGCGCCATGACCCGCTCCGATCGATCCGAAAACGGCGGAGTGCGGGGCGCGGGAATCGAACCCGCGTTAGAAGCTTGGGAAGCTTCTGTCCTACCATTAGACTAGCCCCGCTGACGTTCGTTGAGAGTTGTGCGGAGGTATTTTTCGGTTTGGCTAGGACCCCAGCCCCGTGACCGAAAGGTACGCCCACGCAAACGCAAGGAGTAGGACGACGACCCCGAGTTCTGCCCGCAGGAGCGCGTGAAGAAAACCGCGTCCGCGCAGGTCGGTGACGCGATTGGAGATGGACAATCCGACCGGAATCGCAACCACACCGAGGCAGAAGACCAACAATCGGAAGACAGCCTCGTTAACAGCCGCCTCGGTCATCGATCCACCGGCGAGAGCACCTCGGATCGTTCCGAAAATCAAGAACACTAGGATCAGGGCGAAAAGGGCCGCGAGTTCGGGAATGACGAGGAGCGGTTGGACTCGGCCAAACTCCGAGCCAGTGTATTGCTGCCACCGCCGCGCCGCCACGAGCGATTGCGTGCCCACGGTCACCACCGCCGTCCACGC
This sequence comes from Thermoplasmata archaeon, assembly GCA_036395115.1. NCBI lineage: Archaea > Methanobacteriati > Thermoplasmatota > Thermoplasmata > Thermoplasmata archaeon. Next base: position 36,280 of record DASWDU010000039.1, read on the forward strand.
GAAGGCGATGCCACACCACGTTCGAAGTCGATCGTACAGCGCGACCTGCGAACCCGATTGGGAGCCGATGTCGCCCGCCAAGCCGAGGTCCAACATCCAAAGTACGAAGCCGTACACAACGGGAGTCGCGAGGATGCCGGCAAACACGGCGAAGCGGCTTCGCGATATCCAATTACTCTGCATGGGAGCCGCCGTCGGCGCCATCGCAACGGTCGATCGAACCGCGACGAGGCAAACGAGGAATGCCATCGCGGGAACCGCGATGAAGAGCAGGGTCGTCTCGAAGGCCGTGACCGAGCATCGGAGGCGCGCCGGATGAAGCTTACCGGACCGTCTCGAGCTGCGATATCACGTTCCAGATCAGCGTCCGGCCGTGGAGCGGGATGTTCGGATCGTTCGCGAGATCGTCCATGATCATGATCGCACTCGTTACGCGCAAGTCGAGGGCCTCGTTCTTCTTCGCGAGCCGAGCTTTCGCCTCGGAGGCACCGCGTCGGATGTTCCTAGGGACGGACGTGTCCTCCGCGATCTGATCGAGGACGTCCATGATTTGCTTCAGCTTCGCCTCGGTGTCCATCTGACCATCTCGCGGTTGTGAGCGTCGTCCTCAACTTGGTGCCCTCGGCAGTCCCGCTTCCTTGTAGGTCGTGACGACCATCAAGGTCTTCGTGTCCTTGATCCCTGAAATCGGAGCGAGGCTCGAAAGCACGAAATCTTTCAGCCCCTTGTAGTTCTTGAAACGGGCCTTCGCGATGATGTCCGTGTCGCCCGTGACCAGGAAGACGTCCTGGATCACCTCGAACCTCGAGATCTCCGTCGCGATGCGGTCCGCCTCTTTCGTGTCGACCTTGAGCGTGATGACGGCGGCGACCTGGTCCTCGCCGTAGAGGGCGGTGAGGGCTTGCTCCATGTCGCTTCCTATCGCCATCATCTGAGGGATGGCGGGCCTCGGTAATTAAAGTTTATCCGCTCGTTCCTTTCATCGAGAAACAGGCGCGCCGCATTTGCGGCAAAATTCGTCGTCCGCGACGAGGCTCGCGCCGCACGACGCGCAGGCGCTCGCGACGAGCCGGGTGCCGCACTTCCGGCAGAATGCATCGTCTCCGTGGAGGGCCGCTCCGCAGTTCGGACACGCGCTCGTCGCGGCCTGAGCCGCCGGAGGTGCCGCCAACGCCGCTGCGACATCCACGGATTCGCCATCCGCCGCGCGCTTCGATTGCCGCGCGAGGCCAAGGGACCCGGTGTAGTCTTTCGCATCGAATCGCGCTTTGGCGGCGTCCAAGAGCTGCGTCGCCTGCCCGAGATCGCGTCCCGTCGCGCCGGCGGCCTCGATCGCCGTCGTGGCGACCTCAATCGAGAATTTCGACTGCATGAGGTTCGGCGGGAACTCCTTCTGGATGAGCTCCTTGGTCGTGACCTCCTCGGATGAGGTGGAGCGCGGGAGCCGCTCGAGCTTCACCAAGTCACCCTTCGAAGATTGCGCCGACTTCAGGGCAAGGAGCCGCTGCTTTGCCTTCGCCGTGAGGTCGACGGCCACGCGGTAGTTCCGGCGCGCGGAGGCTGTCTCGGCCTCACGCAACCAGTCGGCCGATTCCTCGCTCCGGATGCCCTGGCGCTGCATGGCCAACAGGATCGCTTTCGTCGTCACGATAGCATTGTGCGCTTCGTCGGTAAGCTCGTCGTCCCGCTTCGCCGTACGTAGCCGACGATTTTTCATCCGTTTCCGAAAGAACCGCATCTCGAGGAACGAGAGGACACCCAGGGCGACCGCGAACAAGATGAGCGCGACCGCGACCATCGGGTCCGTGCCGGGATCGGCCATCGCGGCCGGTCGAGCCCGGTGAGCCCATAAAAGCATTTCCACCCGTTTTTCCGAGGTGATTTCCTCCTCCGGACCCGAGGCTCAGCTCAGCACCTCGGACAGGCGCCCCTCCTTCTGCGCCACACGAATCTCTCGGGCGATTCGGCGGCCCGTCGACATCCCTGGCTCCGCCAAATCCGCGTACGGCGACCCCGCGATGAACAGGTTCGTCCCCGCGACGATTCGCGTGGAAATCTCAAACACTTTGAACTCGAGCCGGTCCGTGACAATCGTCTCGAGGCAGAACGGTCCGATCATGCCACCGAACAGCGTGATGGACCGCTCGACGGCGCGCTCGCCCATCTCGAACGCCTTCGGGAGGAGCGACTCCCGCAGGACGACGGGCATGTTCCCTGTGACGACGAACGTCGGAAGGAGGCCGATCTTCCGGAGCGCCTCCTGCGCCCCCAGCTTGTACATCTCGTCAATGTTCGCCTCGTCCCGCCGGTCGACGCCGAGCATCTCCAAGGCGCCCTTCGAGAGCCGGTAGCCCGTCGTCGCCAGGGGCGAGTAGAAGTAGTGGATGTAGTACCGCGTGCCGACGACGTACTCCTGGATCGTGTACTTCATGCCCGGCCGGATCGACTCCTTGAAGTCCTCATAGTTCTTCGCGATGAAGGCGCCGCGGCCCCCCTTCGCGCCGTAGTACTTCACGAACACGGGTCGGTCGATATCCTGGGGCCGCTCGATCTTCGCCGGCATCGAGACGCCGGCGGAGGTCAGCCATTCCCGCTGCTTCTCTCGATCCGTCTCCCACCGCAGCACCTCGCGGTTCCCGAACGTCGGGATGCGGAGCTTCGCGAACGTCTCCGCGCCCATGTACTCCACGAAGGAGCCGTGCGGGACGGTGACGACCTGCTTCGCGACTAGGTCGTCCGCTTGGTCGACGATGTCGGCGTACGAGTCGACGAGGAGGAACTCATCCGGCCTCGCGAGCGGGAACGCATCGTAGAATCGCGGTCGCTCTCCGATCGCGATCCCCAACGTGCGGAACCCTTCCTGGCGGGCGCCATGGAAGATCTGCAGGGACGAATGGGAGCAGACCGTCGCGACGACGAGGTCCTCGTACTCCTTGAGGATGGACGTAATCGCGGAACGATTTACCATTATCCGACGAATGCCCTCGGGGGATTAAAGGTTTAAGGCGCACGCGGCCATCGTTCGAGAGGCACATGGATTCGAACGCCAAGTTCGGCATCGTGCTCCTGTCTATATTGATCGTCGTGAGTCTCGGCTGAGTCAACTGGATGACGTCGAGCCTAAGGCTCGCCAACCCCATGCCGAGAAGCCAGGATCGCATCCGCTACTCGCATCGCGCGGACTGTATCCGCCACGTCGTGGGCACGGATCACGTGCGCTCCGTGAGCCACCGCCAGGGTCGCCGCCGCCACGCTGCCCGCCAAGCGGTCCCGCATCGGCTCGCCGCCCCCCAGGCGGGCGATGAAGGACTTCCGAGAGACGCCGACGACGACGGGATGACCGAGCGCGGCAATCGGGTCGAGGTTTCTGAGGATGGCGAGGTTGTGCTCGACGGACTTTCCGAACCCGACTCCAGGGTCGATGGCGATCGCTTGACGTTCGACGCCGTCCTCCATCGCCGCTTTCACGCGGCCGGCCAGGAGGTCCCGGATTTCCCCGACTACGTCGGCGTACTGGGGCGCCGTCTGCATCGTCATCGGGACGCCCTGCATGTGCATGACGACCGCGCCGGCGCGCGCCCTCGAGATGACCCGGGCCATGCGCGGATCGGAGAGACCGCTCACGTCGTTCACGATCGCGGCGCCGCGCTCGAGGGCCTTCGCGGCGATTTCGGGTTTCCGCGTGTCGATCGAAATCGGGATGTCGAGTTTGCGCACGACGGACTGCAACACGGGATCGACCCGTCGCCATTCCTCATCGGCCGGCACCGTCGCCGATCCGGGACGGGTGGATTCTCCGCCAACATCCAGGATCGAGGCGCCTTGCTCCGCGATGTCGAGCGCCCTTTGAATCGCCGCCTCCGGGGCGGAGTAGCGTCCGCCGTCGGAAAAGGAGTCCGGCGTGACGTTCAGAACGCCCATCACGTGAGTCCGATCGAGCACGATCTCCCCGAGCCGATGGCGCCACATGCGCGCGGACTCCGCCACGTGCCGCCATCGCCCGCGGTGTATTTCAGCGCGCGCGGAGCTTTATTATCCGGCAGTCGGTACGCGAGCCCGATATGCGAATCCTATTCCTCCATGTGGATTACCTCGAGTACGAGATCCGGGAGAAGGCCCTGAAGGACGTCGAGGACGTCCCCGCGTCGAGACGAAGAGGGCGCGTCGAAGAGGCGCTCGTCTGCTTCATCACCGCCGAGAAACGGGATGAGCGGGACCCAAGGGCGACTGCGCAGCAGGCCTCGACGAACATCGAGGACGTCGCCGGCCAGGTCGGCACGAAACGCGTCGTCCTGTATCCGTACGCGCACCTAAGCTCTTCCCTGGCAGCCCCGGGACCCGCGCAGGAGATCCTCCGCTCCCTGGAGAAGGACCTTGCCCATCGCACCTTCGACGTCCACGCGTCGCCGTTCGGTTACTACAAATCCTTCAAGGTCGCCGTGAAAGGCCACCCGCTGAGCGAACTCTCGCGGGAGATCGTCGTGGAGGCCGCCGCGGCCCGGACAGAGGAGATCTCCGAAGCGGTCCGAGCGGAGACGCGGCTCGTCTCCCACTGGCACGTCCTCGAACCGAACGGGGAGCTCCATCCGCTCGCGATCACGGATGGAAAGCTTGGAGGATTCGACTTCCGGGGCCACGATCGCCTCGAGCGATTCGCGAAGTATGAGATGGCGAAGTCGCGGGAGGTGCGAGAGGAGCCGCCGCACGTCCGCCTGATGCAGGACCTCGAACTCGTGGACTACGAGCCCGGATCGGATCCGGGCAATCTCCGTTTCTACCCGAAGGGGCGGCTGATCAAGGCCCTCCTCGAGGAGATCGTCTCCCGCCGGATCCAAGAGTACGGCGCGATGGAGGTCGAGAGCCCGGTCATGTATGACTTCGAGCACCCCGCGCTGAAGTCGTACCTGAACCGCTTCCCCGCGCGACAGTACGTCGTCCAGACGCCGAACAAGAAGGCGTTCCTCCGCTTCAGCGCGTGCTTCGGCCAGTTCCTGATCATGAAGGACATGGTGCTCTCGTACAAGCAGCTCCCGCTGGCCCTCTACGAGCTGACCCGCTACTCGTTCCGCGCGGAACAGCGGGGCGAGCTCGCGGGGCTCCGGAGGCTCCGGGCCTTCACGATGCCCGACTGCCACGCCCTGTGCGCGGACGTCGAGCAGGCGAAGGCGCACATGATGATCCGGTTCGAAGTCGCTTGGAAACTCATGTCCGACGTTGGATTCGCGATGCCCGACGACTTCGAGGTCGGGATGCGGGTCACGGAGCCGTTCTGGCGGCAGCACAAGGACTTCGTGATCGCGTATGCGAAACGATGGGGCAAACCGCTGCTCGTCGAGATGTGGTCGGAGCAGTCCTTCTACTACGCGATGAAGTACGAATGGAATTTCGTCGACACGAACGACAAGGCGGCCGCGCTGACGACGGACCAAATCGACACGGAGAACGCGAAGCGTTTCGGGATTACCTTCACGGACGAAAAAGGCGTGGAGCGGCACCCCTTGATCCTGCATCTCTCTCCGAGCGGTGCGATCGAGCGGGTCCTGTACGCCTTCCTGGAGAAGGCCGCTGCGGACTCCAAACGGGATAAGCCGCCCATGCTCCCGGTTTGGCTCGCGCCGACGCAGGTCCGGGTGGTGCCGGTGAGCGGGGACCAGCTCGACCACGCCCGCGGCCTCCTCGAGCGATTCCCCGAGGTGCGAGTCGACGTCGACGACACCAACGACACTCTCGCCAAGAAGATCCGTCGCGCGGAGAAGGAGTGGGTCCCCTACATCGTCGTCGTGGGCAAGAAGGAGATCGAGAGCGGGGTGCTCAACGTCCGGGTGCGGGCGACGAAGGCGCAGGCCCAGATGTCCGTCGACGAGTTGCAGAAACGGATCCGAGCCGACACTGCGGGGCGTCCGTTCCGGGCCCTCGCGGAGCCACCGGCCGTGAGCGCTCGGCCGACGTTTCACGGATGATCCGCCCGAACGGAATTCTCAATCGTGAGAACGGCGGGCGATCGGTTATGAATGCCGCCCCGCTCCGCGTGACGTGGTCGCATGAAACGCGATCTCTTCGAGCGGATCCTCGGAATCGGGGTCCTCGCCCTCGGCCTCGCGGTCATCTTGTTCACGTTCTCCCAGGCGCTGGCAATCGCGACGAACCCGGGCCCGTGGCTCGGCGGCCAACTCCCGCAAAACCCGCAGCAGGCGGGACCGATCGCCTCGTTCGACTGGACGAGCAGCGACGCCACCGTCACGTTCGCGGACTCGAGCGGACCGGGAGACGCCTCGATCGTCTCATGGGACTGGGACTTCGGCGACGGGCAGCGGGGCAGCGTGCCGAATCCGACGCATACCTACTCGTCGTACACGGCATACCAGGCGAGCCTCGTCGTCCGGGATGCGAATGGGAAGGAGAGCATCGCGTTGGCTCAGGTCACGACGGTCCTCGGCGACACGCGATCCGGACGGGGCTTCAACACGCCGACCGCCGCGGGACTGAACCTCAACCTGGACCTCGCGGAGCTCCTCCTTCCGGTCGCGATCGTCTTCCTCACCTCCGGCCTCTTCCTCGTCATGACCGTCGCGGGCGGGTCGATCATGAAGGCGGGCTGGAACATCTTGAAACCAAAGCCGGAGACGATCCACGTCCGGCTGAAGCCGAAGCACCTCGCCCAGGCGCTCGAGGAGGACTCGACGCTGACAATCCCGCCGCCCCCCGCGACGTAGGTTCAGCGACGACCCGGCGTCCGCGGGAAGTCGCTCGCGAGGGAGTCCGACTGCGAGGACTCGGAGACAACGTCCGCGATGGAGACGGAGCCTTGCACCGCGTCGACGATGGGGGATCGGACCCCCGTCATGATCGCGAGAACCCGGAGGATCCCCTCATATTTGGGATCCACCCGGACCCCGAAGATGACGTTCGCGTCGGCCCGAATTTCCTCCGTCAGACCCTCCACCACCGCATTTGCCGTCCGCAGGCGGAGGCCCGGGCCAGCGCTGATGTGGATCAGCGCACCGCTCGCGCCCCGGTAATCGACGTCGAGGAGCGGGTTGTCGAGGGTATCGGAAACGACTTGGTCCGTGTCGTCTTCCGCGTTCTCCCCGTAGAACACGGTCGACGTCCCACCCGACTCGAGGATCGTGCGCACGTCGCTGAAGTCTAAGTTGATCAAGGAGGGGAGCGTGATCGACTCCGTGATGCCTTTGATGACCTCGCTGATTAGATGGTCCATCACGGCGAACGCATGTTCGACGGGCAAGTTCGGGACGAGGTCGAGCAAGCGGTTGTTGTCCAGCACGATGAGCGAGTCGGAGCAACCCCGGAGACGCTGGATCCCGGCCCGGGCGTTGCCCATCCGGCCCCGCTCCGCCCGGAACGGCGTCGTGGCCAGGGTGATGACGACGCTGCCTGCGGCCTGCGCCAGATCCGCGACGAACGGGGCGATTCCCGTCCCCGTGCCGCCGCCGAGGCCGACCGTGATGAACGTGAGGTCGGCGTCGCCGATCTGATTCCGTAGTTCCTCCTCGGCGAGCTCTGCGCATCGCTCGCCGATCTCGGGCTTGCCGCCCGCTCCCATCCCGCGCGTGACCCCGCCGCCGATCAAGACCTTACGGTCCGCTTGGATCGAATCGAGGTGCACGGCGTCCGTGTTCACGACGACGGTCCGGGCCCCGTGGATGCCCATCCGGTGCAGCCGGGCGACGGAGTTCCCTCCCGCGCCCCCGCATCCGATGACGAGGACCCGCGGCCGGCCGAACGCAAACGTGTCGAGGAACGACTGGTTCCCGGAACGCTGCGCGGTCTCGAGGCCCATCCTTGGTCCCATCCTCGGCGAGGCGCGGCGGGCGTCGCCGATGCTGCTGGCGCGTCTGAGGGGCGCGCGCTCCCGGCCACGATGCGCTAGCGCTCGGCCCCTTCCATGGCCTTGTGGAGCCGGCGGCGGACGTACTCCCGGACCGCGTTGCGGACCGCGTCTTCGACGGACACGGAGTCGCCCGACTTCACGAGCTGCTGCAGGTCCACCACGTTCCCCTTCGGCAGCTCGATCATGAGCTTGCGAATGTAATCCGGCGCGAAATGGATGTCGATGAACCGGTCGATCGCGGCGCGGATCGCATCGGACACGGTGTCGAACTCCCCGCTCTTCACGAGCTGGTGGAGCGCCTTGACCTTGTCCGGTGGCAAACGAATTGTAACCCGTTCCGATTCCGCTGGCATGGATCGCGAGCCCTTGTCCGACGTTTTGAGTCGATTTGTCTGACACATCGCATTCGGCGTATTTAAACCGTTGTGGGAGGCCCGGACCTTGACAATGCGATCGGTCGTTGACCGGTCCGGCGACGCGACTCACGCGGGCGGCAGGAGCTTCGCGAGGCCCCGGGTCTCCGCGAAGGCGGCCCCGTGGGCGCGCATCTCCCGAATCGCCAATTCCGAGTCGCCCGGCCTCACGTCGACGCCGCGGATCGCATCTTTCAACACGTGGACTTTCAGGCCGCGACGCAGCGCATCGAGCGTCGACGCTCGGACGCAGTAGTCCGTTGCGAGTCCGCAGATGAAGAGTTCGCCGACGCCAATCTCCTGCAGGACCGATTCGAGGTCTCGACCCCGGCCCGTCAGGGCCTGGAAGGCGGAGTACGAGTCTTGCTCCGCATCCATGCCCTTGGAGAGGATCATCGCGCGATCCGGGATCGCGAGGTCCGGATGGAACCGCGCGCCTTTCGTGCCTTGGACGCAGTGAGGCGGCCACGCCCCGCCGAACGCCTTGAAGTGCTTCGTCTCGCGCGGATGCAAGTCCCGGGTGAAAAGGATCGGGAGACCCCGCCTCTCGAAGAGCCGGATCGTGCGGTTGATGCGCGGGATGATCGAATCGCCGTCCGGAACGCCGAGCGCCCCGCCCGGACAGAAGTCGTTCTGGACGTCGACTACCAGCAAGGCGAGCGTCGGGCCCACGTTCTCGGTCGGCGAATCCGGAGACCCGCTAAAAGGTTGGCGCATCCCGGATTCGGTCGAAGTCCTCCCCGTAGTCGTCCCGGAACGCCATGTCCGGTGGGAGGAGGTCGAACCAACGCGCCTCGACCACCTCGTGGCCCGGGCGGAGGTCCGTCGCCGAGGCGCGTGCGATGAACTGCGCGAAGTAGCCGTGGCGAACCCGGACGCCGTCCGTGACCGCCTCGTGGATGATCCTCGTGAGGACCGGATCGCGGAGTCCGATCCCGACTTCCTCGAGGACTTCCCGGCGTAGCCCGGCGTCGGTCCGCTCGCCCTTCTCGAGCAACCCGCCGGGCGTGAACCACATGCCGGCGGAGGAAGGCCGCCGGACGCGGACCAGGACCACGGACCCCCGGCCGTCGTGGATGAGGCCGCCCGCCGCCCAGAAGGGGGCACGGCCGCGTCCGCGGAAAGAAGGGTCGTCCGGCGCGGCCATCCGGGTCCGCCGCACGATCGGGACGCGACCGAAACGGGCGAAGGCGTCCGCCATCCGGTCTTTGCACTCTCCCGGACACATCGCCGATTCCAACGATGGGAAGCTTATTTAACACCGCGCCGAGTTCCCAGCCGAGCACCGGAGGTGCGCGCGTGCCCCTCGAGGACGTCACGGACCGGGCCAACAAGGTCTACGACGCGATGAAGTCCGCCGGCATCACGTCGGAGGAGAAGATGCGGGATGCGGAAGCGATCACCAAGATGTCGAAGCTCTCGAAGAATTTCGTCCTGCAGGCCCTCCAAGAATTGCAGTCGAAAGGCTACGCGAGACGGAAGGCCCGGGAGAAAGCCGCGGGCTACTACCTCGTCAAGTGAGACGTCCGCAAGGGGCGTCAACGGCGCTTCGGCCGCAGCGCGGCGGCGATCATCATCGGCAAGAGAGCCGAGGCATCCCCCTCGATCGTCACGTGCTTCGCCGTCGGTTTCACCTTCCCCCACGAGATGCCTTCCCGCATCCGCGCTCCGCTCAGGCTCCCGTCCGACTCCGGCGCCGTCGTGATGTAGACGGCGTGGTCGAGGCCGCCGCGGAACTGGTTCCACCAGATCGTGTGATGCTTCGACACACCGCCCCCGATCATCAACGCGCCCGTCTCCTTCGCTGCGAAGACGAGGTCCGCGAGTTCGGCCTCGTCGCGGAACTGGTCGATCCCGAAGTCCTTGTGGTCCTGCCAGAACGACCACAGCTGGTAGCCGACAGCCCCATCGAACATCGCGGGCACATAGACCGGGATGCGGTTCTTCCAGGCCCACCAGAGAAGCGATTCCCGGCTCCCGGCGCGGCGGCCGAGTTCCCACAGGAGCTCCTTCGTCGAGAGGGACCGCCGCCCGGACTCCCAGAGCGCCCGGAGCATCGGTCGGAGTTTCTTCTCCAGGACAATGCCGTACGACTCGTTCGGCACCAAGATGTTGCCGAGCCGGTTCACGCCGAGCCGGTGCAGCTCGACATCGTCGAGGTCGAAACTCCCGTGGTAGTACGGGCTCCAGACCCGCGCGAGGTCGTGGTCCGCGGTCCCGCACGTCGTCACAACGACGTCCACGAGCCTCCGCTCGACCAGCCCCCGCAAGATCCCCCGGATGCCGGTGGCCATGAGGGCCGCGGGGAACGAGAGGAACGTCGTACAGCCCGCGCGGCGGAACATCGCCCGCAGGATTCCGACGCCGTCCGCAATCTTCTTGGCGGTGAACCCGCCGGCTCGGTCCATCTCCTCGACCAACGCCGCGACGTCGCCGGCGCGGGCCAGATCGATGTCCTCCACCTTGCGACGCAACAGGTCTCCCTTGCGCATCCGGCGCCGAATCCTGGGATCTCGATAAAAGGCTATGGAGCGAGCAGCGCGCGGAGTCGCTCCCACACCCCGAGCGGCCCCCTCCAGCGGAAGACGCTGCCGCAGTCCTCGCATCGCCCCCCGCCGTCGTCGTCGAACGCGACCCGCCGCGAGGAGCAGACGCCGCAGATCCCCGCCACCGGTTTCGAGATCCCCCGCCGCCGCCTTTCTTCGTCGACCTGTCCCTCGAGGCTGCGGGCCACTTCCTCCGCATTGCGGGCGAGGGTTAGCCCCGCGAGGTAGTCGCCCTTCGCGAGGACGTCCCGCGCCTGGCGGAGGAGCGTGCGCACCTCCGCCGCGCTCAGGTCGTACGACTCCGCCTCCTTGAGGACCGGTTCGCTCGCCGCGATGATTGCCTGCGCCTTCTCGACCTGCGACTGCCGGAGCTGAATCGCCCGTTCGATCTGCCGCTGCTGACCCTTCATCGCGAGGCGCTCCGCCCGTTTCAGGAGGTCCCCGGCCCGACCGTACTCCGCCGCCGAGATTGAGGTCCGCGCCTGATCCAGGAGGCTTTCCGCCTCCCCCACGTCCGCGCCGACGTTCCGCGCGAGCTCGATGTGGTCCTCGACCGAAGGGACCGACCCTGCGACCTCCTCGATCCGGCGGCTGCTCGCGTCGCCCGCCCTCCGAGCCGCCTCGACGAAGCTCTCGCGGGCCGACGCGAGGCGATGGCGATCGAGGAAATCGGCGCCCTGTTTCCAGGCGTCCTCGGCGAGGGCGACGGCGGCTCCGAGGTTTGCGGCCTCGCGAATCGTATCCCGCGTCTGGGCGAGGAGCTCACGGACCCGATCCGCCTCTCTCGCGTTCGCGTGGCCCGCGGCCCGCACGAGATCCGAGAGAAGGGCGTCGTCGACCACGGAACCCTGGACGAAGGCATCGCGGGCACGGGTCAGGACGGCCGCGGCATCGGCGGCGGTCGGCTCCGTCGGGTCGCAGGGCTCCAGGAGCGCTTGGGCCGCGAGGATCGCGTAGGACCAGGATGCGCGGCGCAACGGCTCCGTCGTGCGTTCGGCGATCCGAGACGCCTCGTGCGCCGCCGAAAGGGCCGCCTCGAACCGCTGCTCCTGGAACCGCTTCCGGGCCGCCTCGAGCAGCGCCTCGACGCGCTCGGCGTCCACGCCGGACTCCTTCCCGAACAGGAAGCCCGACTCTTTCTCGAGGATCGCCTCGAGCTCCACCAGGATGTCCGACGAGTCCCTCGACCCGGCGAGGGCCTCGACGAGGTCCGATTTCCGCTTCAGGCCCTGCAGGCTCACCCGATGGCGCTCCCCGAGCTCCCGGAGCTGGCGCGGTCGCAGCCGCTCGAGGCGCGACTCGATCCGCAGACGGTCCGCCTCGGCCGCGATGCCGGCTGAACCCGGAAGTTCGAGCAGCGCGTGGATCAGATTGTCCCGTCCTCGGGGATCCGCCGGATCCAGGCCATGGGCGCGCGCGAGCTCTTCGAGCACGTCGTCCGGGAGGGCCTCAAGGGTCTCTTGGAGCGAACGCGGGATGCGCGAGACCTCCGCCCGAATCAAAGCCGCCGCGCCGGAATAAACGTTGTGCCGCGGCGGGTCACGCATCGCGCGGTCGGTAGCGGCGGAGGACTTCGATGGCCCACTGCACTTTCCGGAACTCGCGCGGGTCTCCACCGGAGTCCGGATGCAGACGCTTCGCGCGCTCCCGGTACGCCCTCTCGATCGCCGCGCGGGAGGGCCAGCCTCGGCCGAACCGCGGCGGGTGGATTCGCACGTCCGCGAAGCCGAGGATCCGAAGGGCGGCGTCGATCCCCTTCGTCTGCAGGTAGAACTCACGGAGGTCCGAGAAGATCCCGCCCGACTCGTGGCCGCCCTCGATGCTGAACCGCTTGTGGTCCCGGGCGATGGCGGTCCCGAAACGGTGGTCCCGGCCGCAGGCGAAGCAAAAGTATCGGTCGACTACGCATCGCGATGCGTGTTCCGTCGGATGGCGCGAGGTCGGAGCGCGTCGGATTCAGACCGCCTCCTCGATGTCAGCGGTTCACCGCGATGAAGAGCCCGTGAGCTGAACCGCCTGGTCCGCGAACTCCATTGCGGCTTTGTAGTCCCCCGCCGCATATGCGGCACGGGCTTGGCGCAGGGCTTCCTCCGGCTGCTGGACGTCGAAGCGGCCGCGTTTTGCTTTTCTCGTCGCGCGGCGGGCTTCCTTCATTCGTGCGACCAGGGCGTCCCTCGCCGGTCCACCCGACCTCCTCGTCGCCATCTGTGCAGAGATTTCTAGGATCCGGTCCGCGATCCGAGCGGCGTCCTGATAGTTGCCCGATTCGAACGCCGCGCGGGACTCTTTGAGCAGCCGGCGGAGTTCGCGTACGTCGAATCCGGAGTCTCGGGCCCTCTTCGCCGCTTCGAGAGCCTCCGTCATGCGGCTCAGCGCCGCCCTCCGATCCGGTTGGTATGGGGCGGACATGGTGGTCTCGGCCCGATCGGAGAGGGCAATTCCTACCGGATAAGGGCTTGCTCCGCGCCCGCGGGCAAAGCCTTTATCGAAGCGGGCCGCGTTGGCGCATTCGTGTCGTTCCGAGCCGGGCCCTCCGTGTTCAAAGACCAAGGGAAGCTCTCTTTCGACTACGTCCCGGAGAAGATGGTCCACCGGGAGGCACAGATGCAACGGCTCTTCAGCTACCTGCGACCGATCGTCGAGGCGGGCACGTCGAGCAACGCGTTCCTGTTCGGCCCCGTCGGCACGGGGAAGACCCACACCGCGAAGCGCTTCTGCGCAGACTTCCGGAAGCACGCCTCGGAGCACGACCGCGCGGTCGACTACGCGTTCGTGAACTGCCGGCAGCGGATGGGGGACGACGCGGTCCTGTTGGCCCTCGTCCGGCACTTCGACCCCCACCACCCAGAGCGCGGCTTCTCCGTCGCGGAGAAGCTCGACACGTTCAAGAAACACCTCGAGAAGCACAAGCTGCACTTCATCGTGATCCTCGATGAGGTCGACGCTCTCCTGAAGAAAAGCGGCGCGGATCTCGTCTACGCGTTCGCCCGCGCCGCAGAGGAGAGCCCCGGGGCAAAGGGGAACATCTCAATGATCCTGATCTCCCAACGGCCAAACGCCCTCGAGTACATGGACCCGGCGGCCCTGAGCACCTTCCGTCGCTCGAGCGTCGTCGAATTCCCGAAGTACGACCACGAGGAACTCCGGGACATCGTGACGATCCGCGTACAGCTCGCTTTGCATCCTGGCACGGTAGACCAAGAAATCATCGACTTGATCGCGGACATCGCATCCGAGTTCGGCGACGCGCGCTACGCGATCGAACTCCTCGAGAAGGCCGGCATGCTCGCGGACGAAGAAAGCGTCGAAGAGGTCGCGCCCGAACACATCCGAGGGGCCAAGGCCCACGTCCATCCGACGGATGTCCAAGAGCGTCTGGGCCTCCTCGATGCCCCGAAGAAACTCGTCCTCCTCGCGATCGCGCGCAAGAGCCGCAAGAAGGCGTACATCACCATGGGCGACGCGGAGGAGGCGTACACGGTCGTGTGCGAGGAGTACGACCAGAAGCCGAGGGCCCACACGCAGTTCTGGAAGTATGTTCGAGACTTGGACGCCCTCGGCCTGATCGACACGAAGCTGAGCGGCGAAGGGGTGGTCGGCAAGACGACGCTCATCTCTCTCCCGGAGATCCCGGCAAAAGTCCTCGCTGATAATCTGGAACGAAGTTTGAAGAGTCGATGAGGGGTACGGAGAAACCGATGGGATGGGTGCAACCGCACGATGCCATCATGGGCTCGGAGGCTGAGTCACTTCGCTCTGGCATGCCCATGGACCTCGAGAAAGGCGCGTGTTACCTCGTGAAGGAGAAGAAGCCCGAGCTCAGCTTCCGTCTCTTCGATCTCCTGATCGCGCAGCGGACCCCGGGGGTGTGCATCACCCGCCAATATCCGGAGCGAGTGCGGCGGGAGCGCGGCCTCACGGACGTCCGTGTCATCTGGCTCAGTCACACGCCGGGCGAGGACTTCCACAACCCGACCGCGATCGGCACCCTGGCGAAGGTGATCCAGAAGTTCATCGAGGACAACAACGGGGAGGGCGCCGTGCTCCTCGACGGCTTGGAGTACCTGATCATCAACAATGGGTTCCTCCAGACCCTGATGTTCGTCGAGCATGTCAACGAGTTCGTCATGCAGCGCCGCGCCGTCATCATCTTCCCGGTGAGCCCGGAGACGCTCGAGGAGAAGGAGCTCGCCTTACTCGAGCGCAACGTGAAGGTGCTGGAGTCACCGGCCCTCAAGACGGATCTCGAGGCGCGCGAGGTCAGCCGGCTCCTCGACACCTATTGAGGCGCGGGACGCGACCCGATTTGGCGGCCGACGATTTCGTCGACCATGCCGACGAACTTGTCTTCCTTGCCCTTCGGGATCGTCGCACCGGACGCGATGTTGTGCCCCCCGCCGTTTCCGTCGACGGACGCGGCGGCCTCCCGCAGGGCGACCGCGAGATCGACGCCCGATGCGATCTGGTCCCGCGTGCCGCGCGCCGACACCTTCGTGTGGCCGTCCAACACGGAAAGGGCGATGACCGGCCGCGCCTGGTCGAAGAAGAACTGCATTCCGGTGCCCGCGACGGATCCCGCGAGGCTCGGGTCGTCGCAGTAGAAGAACTGGATGTGCTTCTTCGTGTAGAGCCCCTCCCGCTCCAGGCCGGTGAGGTACCCGAGCGTGCGGGACGTGTATTGGTCGAGTAGCCCCTCGGCCTTCCCGAGGGCCTCCCGATCTCCGAGGCACACCGCCATCCCGAGCCCCTCCTGGCCGAGGCGGTCGCAGCTGTTCACGTACGCCTCGAGGTCCTGCGCGTAGATCTGATCCGGCTCGATCCAGTAGCGGTCCTCGACGAGCGTGTCGAGCGCCTCGGGTGCGGCTCCGTTCTCCACGAGGTGGAGCGCCAGCACCGACGTCAGCTTCCTCCGCGCCGCGGGCTCAAGCTGACGGACGCTCACGTCGGAATCGAAGCCCGCCTTTTTCAGGAATGCGGCCGACGCCTCGGGGCGCCCGGACAGGCCGCGGAA
The DNA here is from genome assembly GCA_036395115.1 of Thermoplasmata archaeon. NCBI lineage: Archaea > Methanobacteriati > Thermoplasmatota > Thermoplasmata > Thermoplasmata archaeon. The sequence goes on from DASWDU010000039.1 coordinate 52,102, forward strand.
GTACGGACGGACCGAGCGTGCGATTGCCTTCGACAGGGGCAAGTCCCGGAGGGCGAGCTGACGCTCCGGCACGACGATCTTGCGGTCCGCGGCCTCGGCGAAGAGCGCGCCGTTCAGCCCGACGAATCCCCCGACGGCCTGCATGTCGCCGATCGCCCCGGCCATGGCGATGCCGGCGAGGTCCCAATTTCGGTCGTCGAGGAGGAGCGTGAAAAGCCAGGTCGTCGTCGCACCGCACATCTCGCGGGCTCCGTCGATGCCATGCTGATGCGGGTTCACGTGCACGATCGCCTCGGAGTCCCGGACCGGCTTGTGGTGGTCCAACACCACGACGGGATAAGGCAGGCGCTCCAAGAGGTCGAGCTGGGCCGAGCCCATATCGCTCACCACGAGGAGCTCATTCGACTCCGCCAGGAGGCGGTCCGCGGAAGCGCGGTCGAGGGCGTGCGCCAACGACGCGTGGATTCGCTTCCCACGGCGCATCAAGGCCCGCGCGAGGATCGACGCCGACGTCGTGCCGTCCGGATCGTAGTGACAGAACACGCGGATGCGCGAAGCCGCATCGACGAGGTCGACGGCCCGCTGCGCGCGGTCGAGAAGACCTTGGGGCGCCAGGTCGTCCAGGCGCTTCGCCATCGGTCACCTACTTCACTTGAAGTTCCGCCAGTTTGAGGGAGTAATCCCAATCCGAGGGCAGGAGCCCGCGATCCTTGTAGTAGCGGGACAGCCGTCGGATCTTCGACTCGATAAGCTGCAGCCCTCGCTTGTTGCTCAGGTCCTTGCCGTGCTCCTTCAGGTGCGTCTGCAGGCTCCCGGCGCGCTTGATGAGGCTCGCGAGATCCTCGGGCATCGCGAACTTCGCGCCTTTCGACCGCAAGATTTCGTGGACGCTGCGTCCCGTGGCGAGGCGGACGCTCGGGACGCCGTACGCATCGCGCAGGCGCACGCCGATCGCCGCGGCGGAGAGGCCTTCCTGGTGCAGGCGCAGGATGGTGTCTTCCACCTCGGCCTTCTCCATCCCGACCCAGGCCGGATTCGCCTTCAGAAACGGTCGGGTCGAACCGCTCTTCCCCTTGCGGTGTGCATGGAGGCGGGCCATCGTTTTCCTCGGAGGCCGTCGCATACCGCGGGCGCGTATTTAAGATTGAGCCCGTGGTCGCGCGACCGCCATCACGCGAAACGTTTTGTCGGTCGCGGGCCCGAATCCCTTCTTCATGTTCGTCGCCGCGAACGCGCCCAGTAGATCGAAGCCGGATCGGCGGAGGAGGGTCCGGATTTCGTCGCGATGGTGCGTCTGGACGATGTGGACTTCTTCGAACCGCTCCAGGACGTGGGCGTCACGCAACACGAAAAAGCGGAACTCCACGGGAAGCCGCCCCGTGTCCGGATCGAAGCGGCTCTCCTCCAAGCGGATGATCTCCCGTTCCGGGCTTCGCTTGTGGGTCCACGATTGGGACGGCGAGGGCCGCGCGGCGGACCCTTGCCAGAACTCGAAGACGAAGAGTCCGTCCCGTGACAAATGCCGCCGCACGGAGCGCAAACATCGCGCGATGTCGCGCGGTGTGAGGAGATATCCGAAGGCTCCAAACATGCACACGGCCGCCCCGAAGGTTCTTCCTAGATCGAACGAGCGCATATCGGCGCGGACGAATCGGACGCGGACCCCCGCGGCGACCGCTTTCTCTCGCGCCCGGACGAGCATCGCCCGAGATCGATCGACCCCGGTCACATCGTATCCGCGTCGTGCGAGAGGGAGATCGTGGTTTCCGGTCCCGCACCCGAGGTCCAGGATCGCGATGGGTTTTAGCCGGAAACGGCGGAACACCTTCTCCAGGAAATCGACGTCTCCTTCGTAGTCCACGATTCCTTCATAGATTTGATCGTAATGGCGGGCGAAACGGCCGTAGGAAACGTCCGACGACGGCGCCATCCGCGGCGCGAAGGCCCTCCGTGGGGATGATGCTATGGCTTCGTCACCACCACCGCCGCGTGGTCTGTCTGGAACGGAGCGAGGGACCGAACGTCCGCGACCGAGAGGCCCGAGGACGCCAACGTCTGCTTCGCCGACTCAAAGACGCGAGCCGGCGCCGCAGTGACGTCGGTGGACCGCGCCTTGACGATGAGGAACGCCGTGCCCCCGGGCCGCAGCATCCCCATGTTCTTGAGGAAGATCGACTCCTGATCGCGCTGGGCGACGTCCTGGTACACGACGTCGACCGTCCCGACCCTTCCCGCGTACGTCTCCGGCCTCGATGCGTCGCCGAGGACGGGCACGAGATTTGCGCGGCGCTCCGCCAGGGTCAGGAGGTTTCGAAACGAACGAGGCGACACCTCGACGGCCGTGATGAGTCCGCGGGCACAGATGTCCGAGACGTGGCTCACCGTCGTGCCGCTCCCAGCACCGAGGTACAAGACGGAGGCTTGCTCTCCGAACGGCCAGCGACGCCCGCCGCATTTCAGGTACGCGGCGAGCTTGCTTCGGTTCGCGTCCCAGCGTCGGTACTCGACGGCGGCCTCCACGGGGAGGCTCTCGCCGTACACGGAGACGCCGGGGACGAGGTTGCGCGTCAGGAGCCACGCTCCCTCCGTGTAGACGCCGTCCCATGTCGTCGGACGGATCGCCATCGTACCCGCCAAGGGAGGGGTTGTAATGAGGCTTCCGCGACACGGCAAACGGACGCTCTTACGTCCCGCGTCGTTTGCGCGATTTCTTGGCGGGAGTCCGACGCGCCTTCGGTGACGTCCCCGGTCCGGTCTCGGGCGACGGCTTGGCCGCGAGCGGATTCTTCGCCGTTCCCGCGGCGAGACGCTTCCGTCCCGCGAGCGCCTCGGCGTCTTCCGGGCGCATCCGCAGCACCTGGGCATAGGCGCGCGTCGCGTCGGCGGTCTGGCGCGCCTCCTCGTGCGCCTTCCCGAGGTTCAACACGATCCGAGGAAGCTCGACCTGCTTCGCGGCCCGCTCGAGGGTCGTGACTCCGGAACCCGCCCGGCCCGAGTGCACGAACGCGACGCCGAGGTTGTTCAGCGCTTCCGCCCGCCTAGGATCGAATTCGAGGAATTCCCGGAGCGCGCCGATGGCTTCGCGTGTTCGACCCGCCAAAAGCAACGCGGCGCCTCGATTGATCCATGCGCTCGCGTCCCGTGCATCCCGCCGAACGGCTTCCTGGAACGCGCTCGCCGCGTCCTCCGGATGGCCGGCCCTGAGGAGCGCGATCCCCCACGCGCGCGCGAGGCTCGGGACCGCTGGGTGGGCTTCCGTGGCCACGCGGAGCACGTTGCTCGCCTCGTCCGCAAAGCCGGCGCGCGCCAAGAATCCAGCTTTCATCAAGAGCGCCCGCACATCCACGGGGCGGAGGGCGAGGTACGCGTCGCACAGGCGCGCTGCCCCTTCGAAATCCCTGTCGGCGGCGAGCGCCTCGGCCCGATGCAGGTCCGCGGCTGGATCGCCCATCTGAGCGGCTCGCCGGAACGCCTTCGTGGCTTCCCCCAGGCGCCTACGCGCGAGGTCCGCCTCGCCCAGCCCGACCCACGGAGCGGGCGCGTCCAATTGGATCGTGGACTCCCAGAGCCGCGCCGCGAGATCGGGAAATCCGAGTCGGGTGAGCAGCGGAGCGAGTTGCGCGGGCCCCGCACGCCAGCCCTCGGGACGCGTTCGACGGCGGACGTGGTCGAGGACCCGCATCCGTACGACCGCGCTGCGACCTTTCGGATTCAGCCCGAGGGATTCGCACATCCGCTGGAGCGATGGCCAGTCGGCGTGCTCTACCTCCGCGGCGGACGGCAGGCTCACGGCGTCACCTCCCGGCACCGCACGGAGATCGCGCATTCCGCGCACCCGGGGTCGCCGGGCAAGTGCGTCCCGAAACACTCGTAGGCGCCTCGGTAGAAGTCCACCTTCTCCCGGAGCGCCTTCGCCCTCCGAAGGCCCGCGCGGGCGTCCTGGAGGGAGGGATTCGAGGCGAGCGCGCGCTCGAACGCCTTCATCGCCAGGGTCGACTCGGAGAGGCCGAGGTGCGCGAGCCCTTTGACGTACCAAAGCCACGCGGCGTCACGGATCCGGAGCGCGCGGTCGGTCCAGAGGACCGTCTCGCCGTGGCGGCCTCCCTTCTGGCACAGGAGGACGCGGTTCGCGATCGCGTCGAAGAAATCGGGATCCAGATGGAGCGCCTCGTCGATGCACTCTGCGGCCGCCGGCTCGTCGCCGAGACGCATCAACGCGGCCCCCTTGTTGTTCCAGGCGGCCACGTGCTCCGGACGCCAGCCGAGGACCGTGTCGTAGCAGGAGATCGCGCCCCGGTAGTCTCCGAGCTCGTGGAGGACCGCACCTTTGTCGATCCAGGCCTCGGTCGACCGGGGGTGGATCGCGAGGACGCGATCGTACGCTTCGACCTCTTCCGGGAAACGGCCGAGCTCGTGGAGCGTCGAGGCGAGGCCCATCCAGGATTCCTCCGACTCCCCGTTGATTTTCAGCGCTTGCGCGAACGACTCGAGGGCGCCTTCCAGGTCGTTCGCCCTCCGGAGCACATGTCCGCGCATGAGCCAGGCCGCATCGTACTCCGGTTTCAGGCGCAGGGCGACGCCGAGCTGTCTCAGGGCGCCGTCGAGGTCGCCTTGCTCGGCCGACCGACGCGCCGCCCGCATCGCCGCCTCCAACGACTCGACGCTGGGAAGGAACCGCTCCTCGACGGCGGGAGGGACCATCACCCGTCCGCCTCCCGGTCGACGTGACGGAGGCACGTCGTCCGCCACTTGAGCGCGGGTTCATGGTCCGGCTTGAGGGCGAGGGCACGGTCGTACGCTTCGAGCGCATCCCGATACCGCTCGAGTTGCTGAAAGGCGACGCCCTTCCCCGTCCATGCGTCGGGGCTGCGCGCATCCCGCTCGATCGCCTGGTCGTAGCGGAGCAGCGCCATCTGCGGATCACCGCCTTCGAGGGCCAGCTCCGCGAGCTGCAAGAGGACCTGCGTGTCCTCCTTCTCCGGTTCGATCGACTCGACGAATGCCGCGAAGTCCGGGGAGACGGACTCCCTCGGGGGCTCCGCTTCCGGCTCGTCCTCGATGTCCGCGAACGCTTTCGCGAGGGATGGCAGGTCCGCCATCGCCGCGGCCGACGACTCCGCTTCGGGAGGGGAGGGCACCCCGATCGCTTCCCGGGCCGCGCGCACCGCCGGCGCGTCCGGACCGATTTCGGAAGCGCGCTCGAGGGCCGCCGCCGCGGCGTCGCGGTCGCCGAGGGCCGCAAGGGCTCGGGCTTTGCCCGCCCACGCGTCCACGAGGCCCGGCTCGAACGAAAGGGCCTTGTCGAAGTACTCGAGCGCCTCCTTCGCGCGACCGTGGTCGAGGAGGATCCTGCCTTTCGCCAGCCATGGGGCCGCGAAGTTCCAGCGGAGCGCGATGGCGCGATTGTAGTACTGAATCGCGGCGCCCCACCGGCCCTTGCGCTCTAAGAGCTCGCCTTTTCGGAACACGAGCAGCGCGTTCCGCGGATCCTTGCCGAGGGCTCGCGTGAACAGTGCTTCCGCGGCGTCCGTATCGCCGAGGTCGAGGAGGGAATCGCCGAGGCCGAGCGCCGCGCGCGCCTCGCCCGGATCTGCGTCGAGGACCGCCTGGAACAGGAGGACCGCCTCGTTCGGATGACCGTCGCGCCGCAGCTGCTCCGCCCGGAGCGCGATCTCGCCTCCCTTCGAGGGATCGATCTTGAGCGCCTCGCGCAGGGCGTCCACGGCTTCGGGGAGCCGGCCGCCGCCGAATAAGAGGTTCGCGCGCTCGAACCAGGCCCGTCCGTTCTTCCGATCGAGCTCGATGACGCGCGCATAACACTGCAGCGCCTCCCCGGTCCGGTTCAAGAGGACGAGCAGTTGCGCGCGGTCGAACCATACGCCGATGTCCTCGGGGTGCGCGCGCGACAGCCGGTCGTAACAGGCGAGGGCCGCGGCGTAGTCGCCTTCCTCCAGGAAGCCGTGCGCTTCGTCCCGTAGCCGCGATGTCCGTTGCTCGCCCTCGACCTCCCCGGGGACCAACTCGTACCGGATCGCCCGCGCGAGTCCGTCGGAGACTCCTTTGCACTGCGTCAACGCCTTCGCATCGGCGCCGCGCAAGGCGTCCATGTCCGGAAACGCCGTCGCGATGACGTCCGCGCTGGACTCGGACATGCCGGGGACAGTACCGAGGAAACGAAGGGCTTCGCGGCGCGCCGCGCCCTTCTCGAGGGCGACGAGCCGCTCCGTCGCCGCGCGGGCCTCCGCCTCGACCTGCTGCTCCTTCGACGTCACCGCCATTTCGCGGCCCGCGAGGAAGTCTTCTTTCGCCCGGATCTCCTCGGACCGGGAACGGACCCACGACTCGACGTCCGCGCGTTCCTTCGCGAGGGCGCCTTTCATCGCTTCGATTTCGGCGAGCGCCTCGTCGTCGGCGAGTTCTTCTGGCTCCGGTTCTGGCTCGGGCTCCGGTCCGGGGCCCGGGGGCTCCGGCAGCGGCAGCGGAGGTTCGGGCCGGGGAATCGGCTCCGGCGGGAGCGGTTGGGGAGCGGGCAGCGCGACCTCCTCCGAGTCCGGGGGCTCGATGTCCGGGGGCGCCGGTCCCGGTCCCGACTCCAACGGTGGGACGACTTCTTCATCGGACTCCGGGAGCCGCGACGGCTCCGCCGCGGCCTCGAAGGTGGCTGGCTCCACCGATTCGATGGGGGGCTCGCGGTCCAATGGGCCTGTCCCCTCGGCCCCGACCAACGTCTCGGCGTGTTCGAGGACGTCCGTCCGGAGCCGATACTCGGAGGCGAGGTGGGAGGGCATCCATCCGCACGCCGACAGGTAGCGGCAGACCGCGACGAGGGCCGCGCGTTCCTCCGAACTCCTCGGCGGGGCCCGCCGGCCATCCCGCAGGAACGCATGGAGGATCTCCGCATCTCCGACGCTGACCACGGGATGCGTGTCCATGTCGAGTCGAAGGAGCTGGACCAGACGGACCGCGTCGGCGGAGGGCGTCTCCGAGGGCGGGGCATGCCATTCGACCTGGGAGAGGTCCGCTGCAACGAGCGCGACGTCCCGCGGGTCCACGAGATCGATCAACGACGGGCCGGGAAGGAGCGCGGGGTCCAGCCAGAACGGACAGTACGCGACGAGGTAGTCGGTGCACGCGCCGCACAGGGCGTCGCGACTCGAAGCGCCGCATCGAACGCAGCGCGAGGGGGGCACGCGCGCGACGATGGAAAGAGGGTCATATAAAGACTGGGCGGCGAATGACAACCGCGGCAACGAACCGCCGAAGCGGCGCGAGAACACCGGTCGCATGCCGACACCTTAATCGGCCGCGAACCGCTTGCGCGCGGTGGTACACCGTGGAGCCCCGCATGCGACGAGCCCGCGCCTCGGACTTCCCAATCTTGTGGGGTGCGACCCTACAAACGGCCTGGGACGACATCCCGGAGGACGAACGGATGCGCCTCGACCGCCGACGCTGGGAGGCCCATTTCCGCAAGAAGATCGAGCCGTACTTCGAAGGAAACAGGACCGAGAGGTATGTCGCAGAAGGGCCGTCCGGGGAATTCCTCGGATACCTGATCCTCGGCGAGAGCGGCTTCCTCACGCCGGAAACGCACGCGTTCATCTACGACATTTGGGTCGCCCCGGACCAACGAGGCAAGGGAGTCGGGAAGTCGCTCGTCGAATGGGCCGGCGAGTGGGCACGGAAGCGCGGGCATCGGAAGATCAAGCTCGAGGTGGCCGAGACGAACGCGCGGGCGCAGCACGTCTACGAGAGCCTCGGCTTCCGCGCGGAGCGCCGTTATATGGGGAGGATCCTCGAGTAGGGCGAGAGGGTGGTTCCGCCCAGATTGAACCGAGGCCAAAGGATTATATAACGCGCCTATACTCGTACAGGCGAAGGGGCTGAACATGTTCAACGTCACCCTATCCGACAAGGCCGTGGGCAAGCTCCGCGACCTGATTGGCCAGCACGGCACGTCCGAGACCACGTACCTTCGGATGTACGTGGCCGGCGGCGGATGCTCCGGCTTCCGCTACGGGATGGCGCTCGACAACAAGCTCCACGACGGCGACGAGGTCCTCGACGCGAGTGGGATCAAGGTCGTCGTGGACCCGAACAGCGTGCAGTACCTCGACGGCTCCAGCGTCGACTACACGGAGAGCGTCGCGGGGAGCGGGTTCGTCGTGAGCAACCCGAACAACTGGTCCACGTGCGGCTGCGGCCAGAGCTTCAACCCGAAAGGCGAGGAAGCGCCGGACCAGCACGAGGGCCACCACGCCCACGCGCACACGCATTAGAGCGACACGCCTTTTCAGTGCCTTCGTGGGAACGAGCGGAGCTCCTCTGACTAGCGAGTCGTGCTCAGGAGGGTGCGCTGCCGCTGAAGGTGGCCCTTGTACGCGTCGATCCGGCGAAGGACCTCTCGAATCTCGGGAGTGTCTCCGATCCCGACGGCGTCCTGGCGTAGGGCGTCGAGGGTCCCGTCCACCGCGTCGAGAACCCGGACCGCATCTGCGGGTCGGAGCAGATCAATCGTTTCCTCAAGGACGCGAGTCATTTTGCACCGTCGGCGGGACGGATTTCCGCTATATATCATTGGCGGAGCAGAAAATTCCAGGCCGCAGGCCGTGGCATGGGACGACTCGGGCGGACCGCGCGCTCTTATCTCCCGGTCACATTCCGAGACTCGATGGCAAAGACGGCAGGCGTCCGCGTCGGGGCGAAACGGACAATCGAACTGGACGGCGTTCGGGTCACGAACAAGACGGCGAACTCGATTCTCGTCCGACGCACTCCCAAGGGGATCGAAGTCACCGACTGCTGCCTTGAGGAGCAAGGCCTCTAGCGTTGGACCACCGAGCGGGCGATGATCTCCCTAGCCGACGGCCCGAAGCCTTTTCCGCTCGAAGATCCTTGGACGGCCGCGGGAGAAACATGGCGAAGAAGAAGGCCCTCTCCTCGTTCCCGAAGCTCGCCCGACAAGTCCTGAACGACTATCGGACATTCCATCCGACGCTCGCGGCCTCATCGGGCTTGCACGCGTACGACGGCCGATTGCCGCATTACACGCCTTCGTCGGTGCGGCGTTTCGCCCAGACGACGCGACGGCACCTCGAGTCCCTCGATCGATTTGCCACTCGGGACGGACTCTCCCCGAACGCGAAGCTCGAGCTCGGCGTCCTCCGAGGAATGCTCCTGACCGAGCTTTCGGACATCGAGGATCGTCGGCGGCCGTGGAGCCTTCCGACCTACTCCCTGTATCGGATGAACATCGTGAACTACCTGTTGCGGAGCTACGCGCCGTTCGACCGGCGCATGCGCGCCGTCGCGAACCTGCAGGCGGACGTTCCGCGATTTCTGAAGGACCTTCGAGCGATCCTCGATCGCCGCCTCGCCGAGACGTTCTACGAAGTGGGCGAGATGGCGGCGCGGGGGATCCTCGATTCGTACTCGAGGGAGCTGCCTGAACACCTCGCGAAGGCTTCCCCCGCCGTGAGGGACCTCGTCGGGCGGACGAACGACAGGGCGAAGTCAGAACTCGAGCGGTTCGTCAAGGCCCTCCAGGGAGAGTTCAAGCCCCGGATCAAGGCGGATTTCGCGCTCGGCCGAGCGAAGTACGCGCGGATGATCTACGCCGAGCACCTGGCGAAGATCCCGATCGAGCGGTTGCTCGAGGTGGGCCGTGCGGATCTGAAGGAGAACCGGATTAGACTCCAGGAGGTCGCGAAGCAAATCGACGCCTCGAAGACGCCCGCGGGGGTCCTCGAAGAAATCGAGCGGGACCATCCGACCGCGGACTCGCTGATCGAGGACACCCGCCAGATGCTCGAAGAAATCCGGCAGTACGTGGTGGACCACGACATCATCGCCGTCCCGTCGGAGGAGCGGGCGCAGGCGATCGAGACGCCCCGCTTCTACCGCTTCGCGACCGCGGCGATGAACTCCCCGGGGAGCTTCGAGAAAGTCGCGAAAGAGGCCTTCTACTATGTCACCCCGGTCGAAGACGACTGGGCGCCGGAGAAGCGAGAGGAGTGGCTGCGTCACCTGAACTACACGAGCCTGCGGAACATCTCGGTGCACGAGTGCTACCCGGGCCACTACGTCCACTTCTTCCACCGACGGCGCGTGAAGTCGGCGGTGCTGCGCTCCTACTATTCGTACGCGTTCACCGAGGGCTGGGCGCACTACTGCGAGGAGATGATGCCCGACCAGGGCTTCGGCGACCTTCGGCTGAGGCTCGCGCAACTCCAAGATGCGCTCCTGCGCGACTGCCGCTACATCTCCTCGATCATGATGCACACGGGCGGATGGTCGTGGGAAGACGCGACTCGGTTCTTCATGGAGAACGCATACCTCGACCGGCTGCCCGCGGAGCGGGAGGCGAAGCGTGGGACGTGGGACCCCGGTTACTTGAACTACACGCTGGGGAAGCTGATGATCAAGAAGCTGCGGACGGACTGGTTCTCGAAGCACAAGGATGCGACGCTGCGCGAGTTCCACGATTCCCTCCTCGCGTTCGGCGCACCCCCGCTCGGACTCGCGCGCGAACATCTCCTCGGGCCCGATGCAGGGCCCGCCCTCTGACACGTCGAATGGCCGAGCACAGGCGCGAGCCGCTGCATGCGAGTCACGGATCGTTGCCTCAATCGACCCGGAACGCGGCCGCCTCCCGGGGAAGGCCGGCGGCGAGATCCGCCACGAAGTCCCGCACACGGTCCGGATCCGGGTTCTCCGCGGCGAGGCGGACGATCGCGCTCCCAACGACGATCCCATCGGCCCCCCGGGAGGCGAGGGTACGGACGTGGTCCCGCGTCGACACGCCGAACCCCACGCCCAAGGGAAGGTTCGTGACCCGATGCAAGGAGGCAATCCGGTTCTCGATGTCCTCCGGGAGCTTCGACCGGATGCCCGTCGTGCCGTGGTGAGCAACTACGTACAGGAAGCCCCGCGACGCACCGGCGATCGCCGCGGCGCGATCCGGCGGGGTCGCGGGGGCGACGAGTTGGACATGGTCCACGCCCGACCCGTCGAGGGCGTCCCGTAGTTCATCGGAGGTCTGCGACGAGACATCCGGGATAAGCAGACCGTCGACTCCGGCGTCCGCGATACGCTCCGCGAAGGCCTCCACGCCCATTGCGAGCACGGGGTTCAGGTACGTCATCACGACGAGAGGAATCTCGGTCCGCGTCCGAAGCGACGCGGCGAGAGATAGGACGTCGCCGGGGCGGGTGCCCCCGCGGAGGGACCGCTGCGCGGCCTCTCGGATTTCCGGACCGTCGGCAATCGGGTCGGAGAAGGGAATTCCCAGCTCGAGGATATCCGCGCCGCCCGCTTCGCAGGCGAGGGCCAGGGCGTCCGTCCGCCTCAGGTCCGGATCGCCCGCCATGAGATACGTGATGAGTGCGGCCCGATGTCCGATGCGGGCGCGTTCGAACGCCCGTGCAATCCGAGTCACAGCGAGCTCCCCTTGCGCCGTTGCGGCGGTAGCCGCGGCGCCGCGGTCTTAGCCATGGAGGAGCTCCTCCAGCTTCCGAGCCGGATCCGGGGCGGTCATGATCGACGTCCCAACGAGGACCGCGTCCGCCCCGGCCGCGAGTAGGGCTTCGACTTGGTCTCGTCGCTCAATCCCGCTCATCGCGATGACAGGACGATCTTTCGTCCTCGAGGACAGGAGATTCGCGGTCGTCCGAAGGTCGACCTTCATCGTGGATAGATCGCGATTGTTGATCCCGAAGATGTTCGCGTCCGTCCGGATCGCCTCGTCCCACTCCCGCATTGTATGGACCTCGAGAATCACTTCGAGATCTTGATCATGGGCGGCATCGATCAGGCCCTGCGACGCTCCCTCGAGGAGGCCGCGAGAAAAGAGCGTCTGGATGACGAGCACCGCGGACGCGCCGGAGGATGCGGCGGCCTCGACCTGCGCCGGGTCCACTACGATGTCTTTCATGAGGACCGGGAGACCATGGCGCGACGCGCTGCGGACGAAATCCAGGCTGCCGCCGAAGATTCTCGGCTCCGCGAGGATCGAAAGACCCAGCGGCTTTGTCGCGACCATTCGCGCGAGGATGTCTTCGAAATCAAGCGTTTCCCGCACGAGGCCCCCCGACGGTGACGCGAACTTGATCTCCGCAATCACGTCGGCCGGCCGGTCTGGAGCCTCGAGGAATCCGAGGAACGATGGCGCTGGATTCGCCCGGTCAGCGACGCGATAGTAGCCCTCCCGTACGAGGCGACGCGCATTCGTGACGAGGCGGCTAAGCTCGTCCATCGTCCTCGACCTTGGACAGGCTCCCGCCCGTGGCTTTCACGAACGTTCGGAGTGATTCGAGGGCCTTCCCGGAGTCGAGCGCTTCCGCGGCGAGGGGGACCGCTTCCACCAAAGAGGCGGCCCTTCCTCCAACATAGATGCCGGCGGCCGCATTCGCGAGGAGCATATCCCGCTTCGGCCCACGCTCCCCCCTCAGGATTCGCAACGCCACATCGGCCGCCACCGCAGGATCGGCTCCCTCCAACGCCCGAGGCTCCACCCGCTCGAACCCGAGATCCTCCGGGTTGAGGATGTACTGCCGCGCTTCCCGGTCGATGACCTCGCTGACTATTGTCGGGCCAGACGTCGAAATCTCGTCGATGCCCGCCTGTCCGTGCACGATGAGGGCGTGCTCGATCCCCAACCGGACGGCGACCTTCGACAGGAGCGGAACGAGGTCCGGGCTGAACACGCCCAGAAGGTGCCCCTTTGCGCCGGCGGGATTCGTTAAGGGCCCCAAGATGTTGAAGACGGTTCGGAGACCGAGTTCCGACCGCGGCCCCGTCGCTTGCCTCATGGCGGGATGAAACTTCGGCGCGAACATGAAGCAGACGTGGTGGGCGTGAAGGATCCGCTCGACCTGCAGCGGCTCGAGATCCACGCGGGCCCCCAGCGCCTCGAGGAGGTCGGCGCTCCCGCAGCGGCTTGTGATCGCGCGATTCCCGTGCTTCGCGACGACGACCCCGGCCGCCGCGACGATGAACATCGCAATCGTCGAAACGTTGAACGTCGTGACGCGCGCGCCGCCGGTCCCGCAGAGGTCGACGACGCGTCCGTTGTCCGGAGGTCGGATGGCGGCGCAACGCTCCCGCATCGCCGTCGCCATGCCGGCGATCTCGTCCGGCCCTTCACCCTTCATCCGGAGGCCCATCAGGAACGCGCCGATCTGCGCGGGCGTCGCGAGGCCGTCCATGATCTCCCCCATCGCGTCCCGCGCCGCGTCGAATCCGAGCGACCGACCGTCCGCGAGGCCCGCGATCGCCTCACGAATCATCGCTTCGCCCCCTCCAGGAAGTTCCGCAAAATCGCGGGCCCGTCCGGGGTGAGGATCGACTCCGGATGGAATTGCACGCCCTCGATCGGGAATTCGCGGTGGCGGACAGCCATGATCTCGCCGTCGTCTGAGGTCGCGCTCACCTCGAGGTTGTCCGGCAACGAATCCCGCTCGATCGCGAGGGAGTGGTACCGGCCCGCAACGATTGGATTCGGCAAGCCTTCGAAAATCGTGCGGCGATCATGGTGGACAACGCTCGTTTTCCCATGGAGGATCCGGGCCGCGTGGCCGACGCGGCCGCCGTACGCGGTCGCGATTCCTTGATGGCCGAGGCACACGCCGAGCGTCGGGGTCGTGCGGCCCAGTTCCTGGAGGATGTCCCCGCACACGCCGAAGTCGCGCGCATTCATCGGGTGGCCGGGGCCCGGGGAGAGGACGATCGCGTCCGGGGCGAGGTCCCGCACTTCGTTCATCGTGATCGCGTCGTTGCGATGCACGACCGGGGTCGCGCCGATCTCTCCAATCGACTGATATAGGTTGTACACGAACGAATCGTAGTTGTCGATGACGAGGACCTTCATGCGGCGGCCGCCTCCCGGAGCGAAGCCCGTAAGGCTTCGAGCTTGTGCTCGGTCTCCATCCACTCCCTCGCCGGATCCGAATCCGCGACGATCCCCGCGCCCGCCTGAAGGTAGTACGTCGGCCCATCCGCGAAGAGGGTCCGGATGGCGATTGCGGTATCGAGGTTTCCGTTCAGGGACAGGTAGCCGACGACGCCCGCATAGGGCCCGCGGGCGGTCCCCTCGAGTCGGTGGAGGATCTCCATCGCCCGCGGCTTCGGCGCGCCGGAAACCGTCCCGGCGGGGAACATCGCGGCGAACGCATCGAGCCCGTCCTTGCCCGGCGCGAGCTCCCCCTCGACGATGGACACGAGGTGCTGCACGTGACTGTACCGCTCGACGGCCATGTACTGCGGCAGTCGGATGGTCCCGAACCGACACACCTTCCCGAGGTCGTTCCGCGCGAGGTCCACGAGCATGTTGTGCTCCGCCCGCTCCTTCGGGTCTGCGAGGAGCTCCGCCTTGAACCGATCCATCTGCGACAGCGTCGTGCCGAGCGGTCGCGTGCCCGCGATCGGGAACGTCGTCGCCGTGCGATCCTCCACGCGGAGGAGCATCTCCGGGCTCGCGCCGATCACCCGACGCACCCCGAAGTCGAGGTAGTACATGTAGGGGCTCGGGCTCAGCGAACGCAGGGCGCCGTAGAGGGCGAGCGGGTCGCCCGACATGCGGCCGCAGTCGCGGCGGGAGAGGACGACCTGGAACGCCTCGCCCTCGGCGATCGTCTCCTTCGCCTTCACGACCGAGTCCATGAACCACTCCGGGGGAGTTTGCGGCTTCGGGCCATCGGTGCGGAGCTGCGGTGCGGTCTCGGTGGACTTTGGAAGGTCCTCGACGCGGGAGTCGCCGTGGGCGAAGTACTCCGCACGTTTCCGGACGTGGTCCACAATCACGCCGTCGAGATACAGGCCGAACTCGAACTCGGGAAAGGGCGAGTCCGCATGGGCAGGTACCGAATCGAGGTTGTGGACGAACTCGTACGACACGTACCCGACCAGGCCGCCGATGTACCGACCCGGGACTCCCGGCGCCGCGTACGCCGAGAGGATTGATCGCAACGCGGCGATCGGCCGATCCGTCTTGATCGTCTCGCCGTTCGACCGCAGCACACCCGCGCGGTAGGAGATGATCACCGCGGGGTCGAAGCCGACGTACGTGTGTTCCGCGAGCCGCGCGGGACCCGTGAGGCTCTCGAGGATGAACGCATGCGGGTATTCGTCCCGCGATGCGGCGAACAGCGCGTACGGATCGATGTGTGGGTCCAGCGGCACACGCTTCACCGAATCGCCTCCTCGACGAGGGGTTGCGCGCGTCCAAACACCGCCTCAGCGATCCGACGCGCGATGGCGACGCGATCCGCGGCTTGGAAAATCTGACGACCGACGCACACACCGGCCGCGCCGGCATCGAGCGTCGCGCGGAGGGTCTCGATGAACGCGTCCTCTGAGGTCCGCGGGCCACCCGCCACGACGACGGGCGCGGGACACCCGCGGACGATTTCGCGGACGCCGTGCGGGTCCGCGGCGTAGTTCGTCTGAACGATACTCGCGCCGATCTCTGCGGCGGCCCTAGCGGCGTGGGCCGCGGCCGCCCAGTCGACGGACGGCCCACCCGGTTCCGCGGGAGCGGACGCCATGAGCACGACCGCGACACCGAACGAATTCGCGGCATCCACGATGCGTCCCGCATCCGCGATCATCGTGTCCTCCCGAGAATCGCCGAACGAAACCTGGACCGAGACCGCGTCGGCTCCGAGGGACACCGCGTGCTCGACGGTCGACGAGATGACCTTCGACCGGGATCTCACACCAAGGACCGTGCTCGCCGAAAGATGGACCACTAAACCCGTCGACGGGGGGATCTCGCCCGCGATGAATCGGACCATGCCCGGATTCGCAAGGACGCCGGAGAAGGGAACCCCGCGAAGCGAGCGCAGAAAGTCCGCGGGCCTCTCGATCCCAAGAACCGGTCCGGAGGGGAGACCGTGATCCAGAGCCAAGAGGAAGATTCGGCGATCGGCCCTCTCCAGCCGGCCGCGTGGTGTCACAAGTCCGAGAGCGCCCAACGTTTTCTCCCCGGTATGCCCGTTTCTGGAAACTAGGCATAATATTTATGCATT
The DNA here is from genome assembly GCA_036395115.1 of Thermoplasmata archaeon. Classification (NCBI taxonomy): domain Archaea; kingdom Methanobacteriati; phylum Thermoplasmatota; class Thermoplasmata; species Thermoplasmata archaeon. Next base: position 68,127 of record DASWDU010000039.1, read on the forward strand.
ATTGTATTTTATACAACTCTATAAATGCGGCCAGGGAGCCTCCTCCTGGGGGCCGATCCCGAGCTAGGGGTCGCTTCGCGGAGCCGCCGTCATCTCGGGCCGAGGATGCCCGCGGCCGAAGAACTCGCGGTGAACCGCCTGGACGGCTCCCTCGAGATCCCTGTCATCCACGGTGAACGTGTAGGCGACCATCGAAGCGCCCGCCGAAATCAGCTGGACGTTGATCCCTCGTTCCGCCACGGCCCGGAAAATCCGGGCGGCGACGCCATGCGCATACCCGAGCCCTTCCCCGACGAAACCGATGAGGGACGCGTGGGGCGACGTTTCGATTCGCTCGACGATACCGGCCGGCAGCCGGGTTAGCAACCGCTTCCCCCGGGAGACGGCATCTGCGTCGATGAGGAACGCGATACAGGTCTGCGACGTCGCCGCACTATACACGTTGATGCCCGCGTCGGCCAAGGCCGTCGCCACGAGCGAGAGGAGGCTCTCCTTCGGTCCGGCCCCCGTGCCAAAGACTTTCAGAGTCGTCAGATTCCGGACGTACGAGATGCTCTTGACGTCCCCGCTCCGGTCCACCGTGTCGGGTCCGATCCGTGTGCCAACCTCGTCGGGCTCGTAGATGTTCTTCAGGATGATCGACGCGCCGCACATCTGCGCGGGCCGCACCGATCGGGGGTGGAGGACCTTCGCGCCGAAGTACGAGAGCTCGGCGGCTTCGTCGTACGAAAGGGCGGCGAGGGGGAACGCCTCCGGCACGATCTTCGGATCCGCGCTCATGAATCCGCCGACGTCCTTCCAGATCTCGATCGTCGGCAGCTTGAGCGCATAGGCGACAACGGCGGCGCTGTAGTCGGACCCGCCCCGTCCGAACGTCGCGGTCTTGCCCTCTTGCGACAAGCCGAAGAATCCGGTGATGACGCTCACGTGGCCCGCCTGGGCCTGCCTCTTGAGGAAGGGCGCAAGACGTGCGCGCGTCTCGTCCAGCAGCGCGCTCGCGTTCCCGTAGGTGTCGTCCGTGACGACGCCGATCACGTCCGCTTCGTGCGCGCGGGCATCGACCCCGCGTTTCGCGAGGTTCGCGGCGACGATCTGGGTGGCGAGCCGCTCGCCGAACGACAGGATGAAGTCCCGCGTCCGCGCCGTGATTTCCTCCGTGTAGGCGACGCCGTACAGGAGGCGCTCGAGTTTCGTCACGAGGGCTTCGACGGTCTCGACGCTCGCGTCGGGGGTTCCGGGCGACCGCGGCAGGAGGCCCAGGTGGAGCCGCCTCAGCTCCGCGATGAACAGATCGATTTCCTTCTCGTCCCGCGGCTTCGCGAGGGTGGCAACGAGGGAATCGGTGACGCCGGCAATCGCGGACACGACGACGAACTTGCGGGAGGGGTCCGCTCGCGCGGCCTTCGCCATGCGGTCGTACATCTCCGGGTCGCTCACGCAGCTGCCGCCGAACTTCGCGACTTTCCAGGGCTCAGCCAAGGTACCCTCTCCGATGCGCGAGCTCCGCGTTCAGGACGCTGCCGCCGGCACCGCCGCGGATCGTGTTGTGCGAAAGCACGAAGAATCGGAGGTTGCGATCCGTCACGCGGATCCGGCCGACCGTCGCGGCCATGCCGCGTGCTCGCGTCGGCTCTCCCCCAAGGAGGTCCAGCAAGGGCTGGGGTCGGTTGTCCTCCGACCGGACCAGGATCGGCTCCCTCGGGGCCGTCGGCAGCTCGTATCGCTGCGGCTCGCCGCGAAACGCCGACAGAATTTTCGCGACGTCTTCGCGACTTGCATCCTGCGGGAGTGGAATGGAAACGGCCTCGAGATGGCCATCCCGCACGGCGACACGCGCGCAGTTCGCCCACACGTCGATCGCGCTTGGCGCGATGCCGTCGGACCGACTGCCGAGGAGTTTCTTCGCCTCCCGCCGGATCTTCTCCTCCTCGTCCTCGATGAACGGCAACACGTTCCCCGTGATGTCGAGCGACGACACGCCCGGGTATCCGGCCCCGGAGAGGGCCTGGTAGGTGGCGACGTGAACTTCCGAGAAGTCGAAGGCATTCGCGAGCGGCCGAAGCACGAGCGCGAGTCCGGTGACGGAGCAATTCGGGTTTGTCACGAGCATGCCGCCTTCCTTGAACGACGGTTGTCGCTCGACGAGGGCGAGGTGATCCGGGTTCACCTCGGGAACGAGGAGCGGGACGTCCGCATCCATCCGGTGGGACGAGGCGTTCGAGAAGACCTTGATCCCGGCGCGCGCGGCGTCAGTCTCAATTTCCCCCGCGAAGTCGGATGGGAGCGCGCTGAACGCCGCGGTGACGTCCGCGCGAACGAGTGTCTTAACGTCGATCGGCCGGAGCTGCATCTCCCCGACGTGGGCGTTGAGAGGCACATCCTCGAGGCGCCAGAACTCCCCGAGGCGTCCGCCGGCTTTTCGCTCGGACGAGCCGAGGGCCGCGATCTCGAATATGGGATGGTCTTGGAGCAAGCCGACGAACCGTTGCCCGATGTTCCCCGTCGCACCGAGGACCGCCACGGGGACCTTCGTCACAGCGGCGTACCTCCCTCGAAATAGGCGCGGGCCTCCTCGATCAGCCGGAGGAATTCGGATCCGTCGGTGGCAGTGGTCGCCTTCCGCCAGTCCTCGAGGACGTCGTGGACCCAACGATGGATCGCCGGCGTGTGCGGATTCAACGCCTGGATGTCCCGCAGCAGCGCCGGCGGATCGGCGAGGAGCCCGGCGGCCGCGATGGAGAGGCGGGAGAACGTCGTGCCCGCGGGCCGCTTCAGGCCGGCGAGGTCGAAGGGGCTGTGGGCGACGCACCTCGCGAACGTCAGGAGGCAGAGGTGGCTCAGCCCGAGGAGGAACGCCATGAATTCGTCGTGGTGGTCGAGCGAGACGTCGACGAAGGACGCACCGCTCGGCCGGAAGAGCTCCTTCGCCTCGAGGACCGCGACGGCGTTGCCGCAGTCGCTGAAGGTGATGTTGCCGCTCGAGAGAGGCCAGAGGTTCGGGCCGAACATCGGATGCACGCTCGCGACCTGCAACCCCGCGCGCCCCATCGCCCGGAGCCGTTCCTCGACCGGGGCCTTGAGGCTGGCGATGTCGAACACGAGCGCCATGGGCTTCATCTCGGCGATCGTCCGAAGGACGTCGGCCGAGACGGACATCGGGACGGACACGGCGACGACGTCGGCTTCGCGGACCGCACGCCGCAGGTCCGGTTCGAACGGGAATCCCTCGAGGGGGCCTGCGATGTCGTTGACGACGACCTCAAACCCCCGCGACCGGAAGTAGCGGCACAGCCACCGGCCCATCTGTCCCGCGCCGCCGACCACGAGGATTCTTTGATGGCGCGGCGACGGCGTCCGGACGGCCTGCTGGCGACGGACCGATTCGTCGATCAGGAGGCTTGCGAGGTCTCCCGCGAAAACCGGACGGAGATCGCGGGCCACGCATTCCGTCAGGATGCGGGTGCGCACGAGCTTCTCGGCCTCCTCGTCCCGAACGGGCCTCTCAAGGAGCTTCTTTTCCACTCCGACTTGCGCCGCGAGATGGAGTCGCTTCGCGACGAGTCCGACGATCTCCGTGTCGACATCCGCAATTTCCTCGCGCAACCGGGCGATTTCCGCATCGCTCAGATGAATCCCCCCACGAGCATGAGATCGAGGACGGACATCGCCGCCGCATTCTCGACGACGGGCACCGCGCGCGGCACGATGCAGGGATCGTGGCGGCCCGTGACGACGACCTCCATCCGCTGCATCGTCTCGAGGTCGACGGATTGCTGCGGCTTCGCGATCGATGCGGTCGGCTTCACGACGACCCGGAACGTGACCGGCATGCCGTCCGTGATCCCCCCGAGGATCCCGCCCGCATGGTTCGTGGCGGTGACCACGCGCCCCGACTCGACGACGAACGGATCGTTGTGTTCGCTGCCGCGCATCGCCGCCGCCCGGAATCCGGCGCCGAACTCGATCCCCTTGACCGCGGGAATCGAGAACATCAGATGCGCCAAGGCCGACTCCACGGAATCGAAGAACGGTTCCCCCACCCCCGCCGGGAGGCCCGTGACCACGGCCTCGATGATGCCGCCGACGCTGTCCCGGTCTTTCCGGGCGACCTCAATCTCCGCGATCATGCGATCCGCCGCGTCGAGGTCCGCGCACCGAACCGGCGTGCGCTCTACGTTCGCCTCGATCTCGGCGGGAGTCACGGCCCGGGCGACCACCCCGCCGACCTGGGCCGCATGGGCGTAGAACCGGATCTCCCGCTCCCTCAGGAGTCCGCGGGCGATGGCGCCGGCCACGACGAGCGGGGCGGTCATCCGCCCGGAAAGCTGCCCTCCGCCGCGCAAGTCGCTCTTCCCGCCATACTTTCGCAGGGCGGCGAAGTCTCCGTGCCCCGGCCGCGGCACCCGCGCGTTGTCCGCGTACGACTTCGATTGCACGTCCTCGTTCCGGATGATCGCGACGATCGGTTCGCCGGTCGCCGCACCGCCGCGGACGCCTTCCGTGAACTCCACGCGGTCTTCCTCCTTCCGCTGAGACGTGAGGAGGCTCTGTCCGGGGCGGCGGCGGTCCAACTGGGACTGGACGAACTCCGCGTCCACCGGCGTCCCGGCGCGGAGGCCCTCGATCGTGCACCCGACGAACGGGCCGTGGCTCGTCCCGAAGATCGTCGTCCGGTAGCGCACGCCGATCGTGTTCATCCGACCACCGCGTGCAAGGCGCCGAGGGATCGCAGGTCATCGAGGAACGTCGGGTATGAGACGCGGAAGCACCAGGGATCCGAGATGTCGACCGGGTCCTCCGCCGCGAGGCCCGCGACGGCCGCCGCCATGAGGACACGGTGATCGCCGCGCGCGTCGACGAACGCCCCCCGGAGACGACTCGGGCCTCTCACCAGGCAGCCGTCCTCCGTCGCCTGCGCGGGCGCCCCGAGGGCATGGAGCATCGAGACGACGGCATCGATCCGGTCGCTCTCCTTCCATCGGAGGTGCCTCCCGTTGATGAACCGCGATTCGCCTGCGGCTTGCGTCGCGAGCACCGCGAGGACGGGGAAGAGGTCCGGCGTGTCGCCGACGTCGACGGTCTGTGCGACGAGTTCCCCGCCGCGGGCCCGGACCCGATCCCCGTCGACGTCAACGCGGGCGCCGAAGGAACGCAGGACCTCCACGACGCGGCGATCCCCCTGCGGCCCCTCGAGCTCCAGGCCGGAGACCGTGACGTCGCCTCCGGTCAGCGCGGCGGCGGCGAGCGGGAACGCTGCCGACGAGAAGTCGCCGGGCACGTCGACATCAATCGGCACGTATCTCTGCCCGCCGGCGACGCGGTAGGTCTCGCGGTCCGCGATTGACTCTACGCCGAATCGGCGCATCAGGCAGCGCGTCATCTCGATGTACGGCTCGGATCGGACCGGCGGGAGGACGCGAATCTCCGAGGGGTTCCGGGCGAGCGGACACGCGATGAGGAGGCTTGAGAGGAACTGGGAACTGACGTCGCCGGGAATCGTCGCAGATCCACCGCGGAGGACCCCTCCGACGCGGATGGGTGGGGAACCCCCGCCGCCGAGAGACTCCGCACGTGCGCCGAGCGTTTGGAGCGCCTCGAGCAGCGGTCCGACCGGCCGCTTTCGAAGGCCCGCGTCCCCCGTCAGGGTCGTCGTGCCGTCGAGGAGGGAGGCGACGCCGGCGAGAAGCCGAAGCGTCGTCCCGGAGTTTCTCGCGTCGATCGGCTTCGCGGGGGCCTGGAGGGGCCCGCCGGACACCCGGAAATCGTCATCGCTGGTTGCGATGTCGACGCCGAACGCCGCCATGCCCGACGCCGTCGCGTCCGTGTCCTCAGACCGAAGCGGGTGGCGGATCCGACACGGTCCACCGGACAGCGCGGCCATGACGATCACGCGGTGCGTAACGCTCTTCGATGGCGGGGCGCGGATCGTCCCGGAGACGGTTGAGGGAATCGCGCGGTACCTCACGCCGCGACCTCCCGCGACTCGGTGGTGTTCAGCCCGACGACGCGGATTTCTGAATCCCCGTCGCCCATGGCGCGGCGGACCGCGTCGACATGGGCCGGTTTCACCAGGGCGATGATCGCCGGTCCTGTCCCCGTGACCCCGGCGGCCACCGCGCCGGCGGCTCGCGCCCGGATGGCGGGCCCCTCGTCCACGCCGAGGAGCGGCGCGTACGCCGCGCTGTTCGCCTCCATCGCGCGGAAGTATTCCCCGTCCAAGGCGAGACGAAACGCCTCCTCGACTTGGGGGCGAATCGCCGAGAAGTCCGTCCCTCGGAGGCTCGGCTTGCGGATGGTCCGGCGCGGGATCTGGACGACGGCCACGAGACCCTCTGGGAGGCGGCCGGAGGCAAGAAGCTTCCTGGCGGCGTTATTCGTCACGACGACGCCCCCGAAGAAGGAGGCGCACGCGTCGTCGAACGCGCCCGTGATCGTGACGCCGGCATCCAGGGCGGCATCCACGCCGATCCGGATGACCTGACAGGGCTCGAGTTCTAGGCCGAGGGCCCGGGCGCTCGCTAAGACGACGGCGTTCGCCACAGCGGAACTGCTCTTGAGCCCCCGGGAGGCCGGGATGTCGGAATCGACGGAGACTTCGAGACCGGCTCTCCGCCGGCTGCGCCGGAGCACACGCGTCGCGCTCGACTGCGCGAGGGCCGGGTCGATGGAGGCGGGGACGTGCACCCGCACGCCGAACCCCTCGGGTCGGGCCTCCGCGGTCGCGGTGGCCTGGAGGGCGAGCCCGAACGCCACGCCCTTCCCCGTCGCGATCGCGTTCACGATCGTCCCGGCGCCGAAACAGGTGGCTTGAGATTTCACGCGAGGGCCTCCTTCGCGGCGCGGCGCATCGCGTTCACCGGCGGCGACCGGCCCGTCCACAATTCGAACGATTTTGCGGCTTGATGAAGGAGCATCTCGAGGCCGGACGCGTGGGGCCTCCCGAGCCGCTTCGCCGCGGCGAGGAGCGCGGTGTCCGGCGGGTTGTAGCCGAGGTCGTACACGAACCCTGCCTTCGCGATCACGGTTTCGGGCACCGGCAGATCCGCCGCGAATCCCTTCGTCCCGAGCGGGGTCGCATTCACGACGAGGTCCCACGGACCGCTTCGGTCGAGTCGTTCGACCGGAAGGATCTCGATCGGCTCGTCGAACGCGTCCGCCAGCGCCTCCGCCCGCGCGGCGGTTCGGTTCGCGACCGCGACGCTCGCGCCCTCGCGCAGGAGCACATGGACCACGGCCTTCGCGGCGCCGCCGGCGCCGATCACGAGGACCCGACGCTCTCCGACCCGCAACCCGAGGGACCGCAACGATAGGCGGAAGCCGAAGACGTCCGTGTTGTGGCCTTTCGTCCAGCCGTCGCCGACGACGACTGTGTTCACCGCACCAAGCCCCTCGGCGTCGCCGTCCAGCTCGTCGAGCGCCTCCACGATCGACTCCTTATACGGAATCGTGACGTTGAATCCGCGGATCCGGAAGCGGTCCGCCGCGGCCAAGAGGGACTCCAGACCGGCCGCATCCACGTCGAACGGAAGATAGGTTCCCGGAAGACCGAGCGCTTCGAGGCCCGCCTCATGGATCGCGGGCGAGAGCGAGTGCCCCAGCGGATGCCCCACGAGACCGAGCACCCACGAATCCCGCACGCGGAGTCGTTTCGCGGTCGCGAGCGACAGTTGCCCCGGCGCCGCGAGGGGTCCCGCAGAGGCGAACTGAATCTCTTGCCCCACGGATCCCGCACCCGCGCGGGTGAGCATGCCCGCCGCCCCCATCCCGATCAGGACGAGCCGACGCCCGCGGTCGACCTCGGTCCTCGCGAGATCCCCGAGTTCAATCGCCGAGTCGATCGTTTCGACGGGGACCGCCACCTTCGCGACGGGTCCGATCGCCGCGCACGCGTCCAACGCCTCCCGCACCTGCCCGAGGCCGGAGGGCCGGGAGAAATGGTGGGAAACGATGAGAGTCGCGCGATGCCGTCTCGCGAGGCGGGCCAGTTCCGTCGCGCGCGGGCCGTCCCGTTCGAGTTCGATGTCGACGTAGGCGAAGGGCCGGGTGCAAGCTTCCTTGAGGAGGTCGCGGCGGCGCGCTTCAGTCAGGTGGCCGGACCCGCCTTGCGACGCCGATCGGACCGTGAGGATCGATCGAGGGCCGACCGCCGAGGCGAACCGACGCACATCGCCGACGCCCACGTCGCGGATTCGATCCAACCGCAGCTCGACGAGGTCCGCGCCGGCCGCCAGCGCCATCCGCGCCTGGCGTTGCGCATCCGCGACGCCATCCGCCAAGATGACCGCCGCGACCTTCGTCATGTCAGCGCTCCGAGATGGTCTCCTGGATCCGCATCCCGAAATGCCGGCCGCCCTCCTCCGTTCGCAGGAGCACCGCGTCGCCCTCCTGGATCTCCCCGACGGAGACCGCACCCCCGGACGGGGTGACGAAGCGAATCGTCTCCGCGTTCTGGACGATCGTCGAGACGCGGCGCCCGCCCGCCTCCGCTTCGACGAGCACGAGCGGCCGGCGTTCGATCTTCAGGCGCCCGACGATCACTGACCGCGCATGGCCCGTCGAATCGACCGCGAGGACCTCGTCCCCGGCGCGCAACTCGCTGAGATACTTCGTCTGGCCGTCGGGCAGGTAGATGTACGCGTGCACGGCGCCCGCGTTGACACGGAAAGGCCGCGCGCCGACGTATCCCGACTCGAACGTCTCGGCGTGGACGAGGAAGAGGCCCGCCGAGCTGTTCCCCACGAGCATGCCCTCCCCGCTCCGCAGCAACGAGCAAGTGTCGACGCACACGCGGTCGCCGAGGCCGAGCGGCCGAATCGAGGTGACCGTCCCTCGGACGAGCGGTACGGTCTCACGTGACGACTCGAGGACGGACCGCAGCGCGCGGACCTCCTTCGCAACGGACGTTGCCAGGAGGACGCCGTCCACGCCGACCTCCATCGTCTCGAAGAAGAGCTTCGCCTCGGCGGCATCGTGGACTTCGACGAGGAGGCGAGTGCCGCTTCCCTGGAAGTGCGTAATCAGGTTCTCCAGCGGGATGACCTTCCAGTCCTCCGTTCGCACGACGACGTGCTTCGTCGTCCCCCGCAGAGCGCGCACGGCCGACTCGTCTTTGGCGGAGCGGATCGTCGCAAGGCGGCCGATCGACTCGCCGTCGAAAAGGAACGTGTCGTCCTTCAGGAAAATCGGCGAGAAGCGGCCGAGCCGCGCGAGCGAGGGGTCGGGTGCCGCCAATACGATCTGATCGAACCCGGCCTCGAGCGCGGTCGAGACGATCGACCGAACGTCTGCCTTGTCCTTGGGGGGGAGGGCCCCCACCCACACCAAGCGGTCCATGGGACTCACCCGCGATAGACGTCCGAGAGAGAGGCCCCGTCGAAGATCATGCGGGCGATCGCCCGCGTCGTGCCGATCGGATCTTTCGCCTGGAAAATGTTCCGGCCCATCGACACGCCGACCGCGCCGCCGGCGAGGGCGCCCTCGACCATCTCGAGCGCGGCCCGTTCCGAGTCGAGCTTTGGACCCCCTGCGACGACGACGGGCACGGGACAGCCTCGGACGACTTCCCGGAAGGTGTCCGGAGATCCGGTGTACAGCGTCTTGACGACGTCGGCCCCGAGCTCCGCCCCCACCCGCGCGACGTGCTTCACGACATCGACGTCGAACGGGTTCCGGACCTTCGGACCCCGGGGGTACATCATCGCGAGCAACGGGAAGCCGAGACGGTCGCACGCGGCCGCCGTCGCCCCGAGGTCCTCGATCATTCGATCGTCGTCCTCCCCGCCGATGTTGACGTGCACGCTAATCGCGTCCGCACCGAAGGAGATCGCCTCTTCAACCCCGGTCACGAGGACCTTCCGGTCGGCGCGAGCGCTCAGGGAAGTCGATGCGCTCAGATGAAGGATGAGGGCGAGCTTCTCGTCGAAATAGTCCTTGGCGAACCGTACCGCGCCTTTGTGCAAGACGACCGCGGTCGCACCGCCCTTCGCCACGTTCGCGACGGCCTTCCGGATGTCCTCGAGGCCTGACACCGGACCGGACGAGACCCCGTGGTCCATGGCGACGATGAGGGCCTTGCCGCCGACCAAGACGCGGCGAATCCGGATTTCCTTCCCGATCGAGGACATAGGCCACCCGTGCGAGTCCGTAGCACGCCCGGAGGATGACGACGTATATCAACTTGCGCTCGTCTCGAGCCGCGCGGGGACGCCGATCACGTGCCGGCCAGGATCTGTACAGACGCCCGCTCGTCGGCGCTCGGCGACGACAGATCAGCCCAGGCGAGGACGGCGTTCGGCGACCGCAGCCGGATTTGTCGCAAGACCTCCGGCACCTCGTGTGCCGGCTCCGGCACAGACACAAAGACGAGTGCGTGGCTGATCTCCTCGGGCAGGGACGTGAACCACGGCGAGGCGTACGCCTCCTCAACGGCGAGGAAACACCGATGGAGATCCCGACCGCTGCCCATCCCGAACCGCCAGTCGCGGACCCCGGCGAGCATCCGCCGCAGCGGGCCGACGTCGGACCGAGCGAGGACCCGCGAGAGGCTCGCCGCGGGCTTCGCCATGATCCCGCCGAGCGCGGCGAACGCCTTCCCGAGCGGGAGGTCGCGGGCGACCCGCAGGAGCCCGTCGTTGCTGAATGTGACGACGCCGTCTGCGCGGCTTTGCAAGAGGCGAAGCTGCGCCTCAGCCAGCTGCCGGCGGATCGGCCCCTCGATCGTGAAGGGCACCGTCACGAACGCCACGCTGGCATCGCCGAGAATCCGAGCGACGCGGCCGACGAGGCTCATCCCCCAGCCGCCGAGGAGTCCCCCGAGGCCGCCGATGATCAGGGCGACGTCCCGGTCCAACAATACGGAGGCGATCGCCTTCTCCTCGTCCGTCTCCATCTGGGGCACGGCCTTCGCATCCATCGTCGCGTGCGCTTGGAGGGACGTCGCCGGGATCAGGATCCGGGCGGCCGCCTCGGCCATGGACGGGTGCGGAGCGTCGTTCACCGCGATGCGGATGGCGTTCGGGGGTGCCGTGACGTGACGCAACGTGTTGCAGCCGGCCCCGCCGCAGCCCACGATCGCGACGCGCGCCCGCTCCTCGTCGAGGCCGATCTGCCACGCATCCGGCACGCCGGCCTCATCGCGGGTCATGCGAGATAAGGATTGTCGAATCGAGCGTCGATATATATTCATGTGCGTAAATGTAAATCAATCGAAATGCCGATAAAGGCCCGACTCAATTTCCGGGCCGATGACGGCTCCAAGCGCGCCGAGACGGACCGAGGTGGTGGTCGTGGGCGGCGGCTGCATCGGGGCGAGCGTCGCGTTCCACCTGGCGGGGCGAGGCCTCGGCGTGGTCCTCGTCGACAAAGGCCACATCGCCTCCGGCGCGACCGGGCACAGCGGTGCCCTCGTCCGGCAGCATTACGAGGCCCGCCTCGGGATCCGACTTGCCCGCGAGAGCCTAGGGTTCTTTCAGCGATTCGCCGCCGAGACGGGCTTCTCGTGCGACTTCCGAACGACCGGCTTCCTCTCCGGGGCGCGAACGCGGGACGTCCCGGCGTTCGACGCGCTGCTCGGCCTCATGCAGCAGGAGGGCGTCCGGGCGGTCCGGCTGACGCCCGGGGAAGCGACGTCCGCCGAGCCCTCGCTCGATGCCTCCGATTACGAAGCCCTCGTCTACGATCCGGACGCAGGCTACGCGGACCCGATCGCGACGGCGACGGGGTTCGCGCGCGCCGCGGAGCGTCGCGGGGCGACTGTCCTTGAGGGACGCCCGGTCCGGTCCATCGTCACGAAACACAAGGACGTCACCGGCGTTCGGCTCCCCGGGGCCGGGCTCATCGAGACGGAGCGCGTCGTGCTCGCCGCCGGCAACTGGACCGCGGCCCTCGCGCGCCCGCTCGGCGTCCGCTTGCCGATCCGTTTCGTCCGCGGCGATGTCGCGATTCTCCGCCGACCGATCGGGTTCGGACCCCCGCCGAAGATCCACTTCGATTTCTACGGGAACACGTACTCGCGGCCGGACGCGGACAAGGATACACTGGCCGGGTACATGGACACAAGCCCTCGCAAGACAATCGCGCGGCATGAGCTCGCGGACGACTCCGTGCCCGCAAGGACGGTCCGCGACTTGCGGTCCCGCCTCTCGAAGCGGTTCCCGTCGATGGAGCGGTCCCAACCGCGGGGAGGCTGGTCGGGCGTCTACGACGTCACGCCGGACGCCTACCCGATCGTCGACGCTGCGGGTCCGCGGGGACTGTTCGTGGCGGCAGGGTTGAGCGGCCACGGTTTCAAGCTCTCGCCCGCACTGGGCCGGCTCCTCGCCGAGTACGTCGCGACCGATCGCACACCCGAAGGGATCGCCCCGCTCCGCACGTCCCGTTTTCAGGAGCGAGCGCCAGTCCGCCCGGAGGCGCCGTTCCCCGCCCGCCGAGGCGACCGCCTGCCCTAGGCCGCGGGCCCTCGGACGTCGCCGCGCCGGGTCGTCGGATAGTTTCGCCAACCATCTCGTCGACATTATAAGTAGGGCCGTCCCGTTGCACGCGTGCGGATGCACGAAATCGTCTGCGTGGGCGATGTCCACGAAGGCCTGAATTTCGACTTCCGGATCGACCCGGAGACGGGCATCTCGGAGCGGGCGCTCGACCTCCACGGAAACTTCGCGAAGGCGGCCCGGTGGGCGATCGATCACAAAGCCGCGCTGTTCTGTGTCCTCGGCGACCTGTTCGACCGCACGCACGTCGCTCCCGTGTTCCGGGAGATGGTCCGCCGCGACGTAATCGAGCCGCTCGGCGCCGCCGGCATCGAGGTCTGGCTCCTCGCCGGGAACCACGACCAACCGCGCCGGAACGCGCGCGCGACGTCCCTCGACGACTTCCGCGGATACACGCACGTCCGCGTCTTCCGCGAGCCGAAGGCGGAGGTGCGGACGATCGATGGCCGCAAAATCGGATTCATCCTCCTGCCGTACCTGCACCCGGAACAGGTGGTCGAGCGGGTCCGGGAGCTGGGGAGCGAGGTAACTCGAGAGGACGCGTACACAATCGCGCGGGAGCTCTGGAAGGAATGGATCCACACGCGCGCCGACGAACTTCGGGACGCGGACCTCCGGATCCTGTTCGGCCATTTCGAATTCCAAGGCGTGCGATTCGCGAGCACGACCTCGCCGGAAGTCGTCCCGAACGACTTCACCTTCACGCCCGACATGATCCCCGATGCCGTCGACCTCGTCGCGTTCGGCCACATCCACATGCACCAGGTCGTCGGCCGCACAATCGTGTACGCGGGCGCACCGGAGCGAATCGACTGGGGGGAGCGGCTCGATCCGAAAGGCTTCCTCGCGATCCGGCCGGATGGCGACTGGTCGTTCGTCGAGCTCCCGGCGCGGCCGATGGACAAGGTCGAGGTCGTGGTCCGCATGGGGGACGACGTGACGAAGACGGTCCTCGACGCGGTCCCGCCGGAGACCGCCGGCCATCTCGTGCGGATCGAGATCACGATTCCGGACGAATTGCGGAGCCGCCTCGATGAGAAGCGCCTCGCGGACCGACTGCGCGACGCGTTCCACTTCGAGGTCAAGTTCCTTTCGTCGAGCCGGCCGCGGACCTCGACGGACGAGTTCACCTTGGATCCGGGCCGGCTCCTCGCCGAGTACGTCGACAAGGTGCTCGCCGACCACCCAAAGCGCGAGGCGATCAAGGTGGAGGCGCAGCGCATCCTGAAGGAGGCCCTCGCATGAGGGACGACGACGCGGTCGAGGCCGCCGCGGTCCCGAGCCTCGAGCCTTCGACCTCCGGCGAGGGCTTCGTCCTCGAGGAGATCGAGATGCGCGGGTTCATGCGGTACCTCGAGAAGACGGACCCGCCGCTGCGGTTCCCGGAGAAGTTCACGGTCATCACGGGCCGCACGGGCGCGGGCAAGTCGTCGATCCTCGACGCAATCACGTTCGCCCTCTTCGGCGACACCGCGCGGACGGACCTGAAGATCGTCAAGACGTCCGACATCTGCCGGCCCGGCGGGTACGTCCGGATCGCGTTCCGGCAGGGCGACGAACACTGGGACGTCACCCGAGGCTTCACGACGAAGAAGGAATCGTACCTCGAGGTCTCCCGCGATGGCGAGGCCGTCCAGGGGACGATTCCCGAGAAGGAGCAGACGCTCCGAGAGGTCATCGGCCTCGATTACGTCGGGTTTTGCAATGCGACGTTCGTCCGGCAGGAGGAGATGAAGGAACTCGGATCGCAGAGCGGCGCGAATCGCCTCGCGGTGTTCCAGAAGCTCTTCCGCCTCGAGATCTTCGAGAAAGCCCTCGAGCGAGCGAAGGAACAAGGGGCCCTCCTTCAAACGGACCTGAAGGCCAAGGAGGCGGAGATCGCCGCCCGGGCCGAGGCCGTCGGGACTCTCCCTGCGATTCGCGCGCAACTCGAGGAGGCTGAAGAGAAGATTCGAACGCTTCGGTCCCGGGTCGCGGGCCTTGAGGTCGAGGCGGCCGCGGTTGAAGAGCGATTCAAGACGCTCGAGCAACGACACACGGACTGGGTGCGCGCGACGAGCGCGCTCGCCGACCGGACGGCGCAGCTTGATGGGATTCGGAAGCGCGTCGAGGAGATGCGGCGGGCGAACGAGCACGCGAGGGCCCTCGAGTCGGAACTGAAAAATCTCGAATCGGGGGTCGCGGACCTCGACACGCTCCGCGAGATCCTGGAGAAGCTCCGGGAGCGGAGCGCCGCGCACGAACTCCTGAAATCGAACGCGGAATCGGCCGAGCGAATCTTCGAGCAGGCGAAGCGGGACCACGAGCGGCGTCGGGATCAGATCAAGGACAAGATCGACGCGTTGCACCGCAAGATCGCGGGGCTCACGACCGACGTGGACCGCGACGCCGCGTTCGATTCCCTCCGGACGGAAGGACGGCTCGAGGAGCGGGTCGCGCGGATCGATCGGGAGCTCACCTGGCTCGCGGACCGCGCGGAACTCGTCCGGGAACTCGAGGAGGAGGGGCGGCGCGCGGAGAAGGCCCTCGAGAACGCCCGCGCCAAGGTCCAAGCGATCAATGCGGACTCGTTCCTCCTGACGGAATATGCGCGGCAGGTCGAGGAGCTGAAAGCGGACCTGAAGAGGGAGGCAGACGAGAGCCATGCAATCCTCGGGCCCCTTGACGAGAAAAAGGTGGATGCGCTGCGCGCCCTCGACTCGGCCCCCTTCACGGATACGGACCGCTCGCGCGCCGAGGAGACGGTGCGGCTCGTGCAGGAGAAGGCCGCGAAGCGGAAGCGGGCGGACGAACTCGCGGCGCTTCTGAAGGAAGCCGCGCAGGTCACGGCCCGCATCGCGGAACTCGAGGGACGACGTCAAACGCTCGAGGAGGAGCGCACGGCCTTGGACACCGAGGTCGCGCGTCTCAAACCGGAGGAGGACGCGTACCAGGCCGCCCGAACCGACCTCGAAGCGAGACGACGATCCCTGGAGGGGGAACGCAAAGCGATGCACACCGCCGAGGGAGGAGCCTCCGGGCTCCGCGCGCAGATTGAGCGGCTCGAGGCGGACACGAAGCGGCTCGCGCAGGCGGAGCGGAAGCGGGACGAGATCCGGTCGCGCCTCGAGATCGTCGACGTCCTCGTGACCCGCGTGTTCCACAAGCGGGGCGTCGTCATGTACGCGATTGAGCAGATGCTCCCGGAACTCGAGATCGAGGCGTCCAAGAACCTCGCCGAGCTGACGGACGGCCGGTTCAGCCGCATCAAGCTCGAGACGTACGAGGAAGGACGCGGCCACGGCATCCACTTCTGGGTCCAGGGCGTCGACCAGAGGTGGCACGACGTCGGGGAGTTCAGTGGGGGCGAGAAGACGCAAATCAACGCTGCGCTGCGATTCGCGATCGCGAAAGAGCTCGCCTCGATGCCGCAAGTCGGCCGCACGTTCGGCCGCATGAAGACCCTGTTCATCGACGAGGGCGACCTCGGCTCTCTCGACACGGAAGTCTCGCGGGAGTTGTTCGTCCAGAAGCTCTTCCGGATGGGGGAGTTCTTCGACAAAGTCATCCTGATCACCCATCTCGCCGAAGTCGCCGACAAGTTCCCGGGCCGGATCCGCGTGACGATGTCCCCCAGCCAGGAGTCGCGGGTGGAAGTCCTCGCATGAG
>DASWDU010000040.1 GCA_036395115.1 Thermoplasmata archaeon
CGCGAACCAGGCCGGCATCGCGGAGGGCGCGCGGCTCCTCCGGAGCCACGTCCCGCGGACGCTCCGCTCCCTCGCCGACGAGGGGCTGATCGACTCGCGGGAGACGCGCCTGCGGGGACAGACCCGCAAGATTCGCGTGTACGTCCTCACGGAAGCGGGCGTCCGTCGCGCGCGGCAAATCTTGACGGACGTCGACGGGACGCGCGTCGAGGTCGACGGCCGCGCGACGACGCTCGGCGACGCGCGGAAGGCGTTCGGTCTGACGCCGCTCGCAGCGCTCGGCACGATCGACGCACGCGGTCGCCTGACCCCGAGCGTGACGGAGCTGGAACGCCCATCGCTGCTCGGCCGGGACGATGACATCGCATCCCTCCGCCGCTGGCTCGCCGGAGGCGCGCCCATGGCGGTCGTCTACGGATCCCGCGGGATGGGAAAGACGGCCCTCGGATGGGCGTTCGCCGAGGCCATGCCGAAATCCCTATGGGTCGTAATCGAGGACGGCGATCGCCTCGAGGATTTCGCGGAATCGCTCGAGTCGGCCACGGGGATCCGCGCGGACGCGCCTCACGATCCGGGGGACGTCGCGCGGGCTCTCCGCCGACCGTTCGCCGCCGGGACGAAGCTGCTGATCGTCGACGGCTACGGCGACGTCGCCGAGCCAATCGTCGAGGCGTTCGCCGCATTCCTGGGCGAGGCCGCCGGGACGCGGGGCGAAAGTCCTGCTGCTCGCGCAGGAGTCCACGCCCGCCTATTGCCGATTCTACTCGAAGAAGGACACCGACACAGGGACCGTCATGGAGCGCCACCTTCGTGGCCTCGGCGTCGACGACTGCCGCGCGATGCTCGGCAATCCCGCGATCGACGAAGAGGCGTTGCGCCGCGTCTTCCTCCTGACGAGAGGGTGTCCCTTGTTCTTGCGCGCGGTCCGCGAAGGCGACGAGGCGACGTTGCGGACGAACAGCCGCTTTACGAAGGCGGAAATCGGCCTGCTCCTCTACTCCGGCGGATCCGCGGCCGGAAGCGGCCCGAGCTGATCGATCGAGTCCATCATGCGGTCCGCATAGCCTTTCGTCCCCGCTTTCTTGCGGAGCGCGAACAGGATCTGGATCATCTCGCCCTCGTCCCCGCGCACCGCGACCGCTTGTGCGGTGCACTCGACCGGCATTCCGTCGTGGGCGCGGAGCCGGAGGTCTTTCGGCGCCAAGGCGGGGCCGCCTCGTTCCCGGGTCCACGCGACGCTCGCCTCCGCGTCGGAGATGTCGAAGACATCGTGCATTCGACGACCGCGGACTTCGGACGATTGCCAACCGAGGAGCGCCTCCGCACCGCCGTCGAGGTAAAGGATACGCTGGTCTCGGTCCACCGCGACGAGGCCGTCCGCGAGGGCGGACACGAGCGCGTCGAGCCGCCGTCGTTCGAGGTCGAGTTGGACGGCGAGCTTCGCCCCGTCGAGCGCGATCGCGACCTGGGCGGCGACCCCTTGGACGATGTTGATCTCCTTCGAGGTGAAGAGGTGCGGACTGCGCGTGTCGTCGAGCCAGAGGATCCCGAGGAATCGGCCACGCGCCGCGAGCGGCACCACGAGCGCGGACCGAAGGCCGAGCCGCTTCTGTAGGAGCGGGGGCAACGCCGTCTCCCGGGAGGGTGCCTTCAGGAGCGCGGGGAGCCGAAGCGAAATGAGTCGCTGCGCGAGCCGCGGGACCTCCGCTTCCGCGATCGTCAGCCCGTCGAAGGCGGTCGTGTGCCCGCCGGGCACGAACGACGAGATCGTCCGGAACTCCCGGACGGACGGATCGTAGCTCAGGATCGCGCAGCGGTCCACGCGGACGAGGCCGGGCATCACGCGCACGATCGAGGCGAGCAGTTCGTCCGTGTCCGTGAGCCCGCCGACCATCTCCGCGACGCCGATCAGCGCGGCGAGGATCTGCGTCTCGCCAATTTCCTCCGGGTCCGACACATCCTGCCCATGCGGGCGGACGCGATAAGAACGTTTGCGGGTGGTTATCACTGGGGGGGCGCGCCGCGTAAACCGTATAGAGCGAGGCCACCTACCCGGCCTCGTGGCCTCGACCCGCACGCTCCTCGGCGTCCTCGGACTCGCGTTCGCGGTCGTCGGTATCGTCGTCGCGTGGATCGTCGACCGCCTCGCCGGCATGGCGTTCCTCATCGTCGGGGCCTTTCTCCTCATCCTCCCGTTCACCCGGCCGCGCGACGAGTGAATGAACGCTTAATAGGCAGGTCGACGTCCGTGCCCCCGTGTACCGCGTCTTCCAGATTCCGGTGGCCCACGCGCCGAAGGCGGACGCCCTGTGGAAGGACGACCTCGTGAGCCGCCAGAGCGTCACGGCGCGGGACGCGAAGAGCCTCGGGTTGCCTGGCGACGACCGCTACGTGATCGTGGAAGGGAGCGACGCGGGCATCGCGCGGGCGATCGATCTGCTGAAGGACGTCGCGCGGCCGCTCGGAGGCGCGGAAGCGGAGCGCGTCTACGCACGATTCCGGGCCCAGGACGAGGACGCGGCCACCGGGATGGGGCTCCTGTTCGGGCCGTGAGCTCAGACGGCCACGCGGCTCTCGACGGTCGGGAGCGCCGCGCCCCGCGGGAGCGGGTCGAGTTCCCGCTCGAGCCATGCGATCATCCGGGCGCTCACGGTCCGAGGATCCGCGAAGACGAGCAGGATGCCGCTCCGCATCGCGGCCTCCTCGTGGAGGTCATCGACGAACCGGAGTGCCCGCTCGAGTCCCGCGTGGAGGATCAGCGATTCGAGGCAGTCGAGGACGAGGATCCCGGGGCCTCGCTCGTCGAAGAACGTCGTCGCCGCGGTCTTCAGGTCTTGGAGTCGCCGAGGGTCCGCGGTCGCAATCCCGCCCCGCAACGTCGTGACGCGCAGGAGGTCCCCGCCTTCAGGCGCGGTGTCCACGGACCGAGAGGTGATCCAGAGAAACGGTGTGTGGGCGGCGGCGAGGGAGCGGACGAACGGCACGGCGATCTCCCCGGGGTCGTGGGCAAGATAGCCCAGGCCCGGCCTCAACGGCGGCCCGATGGACTCCCCCCTGATTGCACTTGCAAAAGGGCCATCTCAAATGGAACCGCGGCGATTTAAAGCCCGCGGTCAGTTTCGACGGACCGGCCCGACGCCCGCGACGCGCTCAGAGAGTCTTGATCTTGTCCGCGACGAACGCGCGGATGTCCGGGTCGTCCGGGATCGTGAGCGAGCGCTTGAACCGCTCCGTTTTGTCCGGAAGATAGTACCCGCGGGACACGGAAATGAACTCGTTCGTGCCCTCCGAGGTCTTCGCCCGCTTCCGCGCAATCTCGAGGAAATTGTTGCGCCCGAAGTTGACCTTCTCGGCCCGGATGGTCTCGAACTGCACGTCCACGTTGCGCCGGCCTCTCTCTTCGTCGTCCATTGCGACTCCTCCGATCTCGAGGGAACCCCCCGCCGCGCGCGGAGGGCCGCGGAACCGACGTATCCGATATAAAGATTCGTGGCCCTCAGTTCTGTAACAAGTCGGGTGTTGAACGACGGTAACCACCGCAACGCCATTTCTCATTCCTCCCGAGTTCGGATTTTCACATTCGGGCATCTCCCCCAGCTACCTTGACGCCGTCCTCCTCTCTAGCGGAGGAACGTGCTCG
>DASWDU010000041.1 GCA_036395115.1 Thermoplasmata archaeon
GGTGATCGTGGTCTCCATGAACAGGAAGGTCGCGAAGAATGCAGGCACGCGATGGTGCTCGTCCCATGAGACCGCGAGGGCGAGCGGGGTGAGCAGGGCGTTCAGGAAGACGAGGACGACGGAGAGTTCGTCGGCGCCGAATAGATAGTGCACGCCAATCGAGGGCACCCAATCGTACCTCTCGACCGCGTAGTACGCGTGGCCTCCCGTCGTGGCCGAGCTGAGAGAGAACAGATCCGTCCTCAGAAAACCCAGGAGGAGGACGGTTGCGAGGGCCAGGGTAAGGAGGGAGAACGCGAGGGCGATGCCGCGGGCCGCGCGGTCGGATCGAGTCACGAACGTCACGACGGCTCCGAGAGAGGGCAGGAAGACGATGAGGGTCAGAATCGGGAAGTCGACGAGCATTTCAGAGACCTGCCAGCCATGGGAACGACGCGCTCGTATAGGCGTTGATCAAGCCGAGGAACGGGATGGGGAAGAAGCCGACCACGAAGACCAAGGCGACGAGGACGGCATAGGAGGCGCGCTCCCACGGGAGGAGATCGTGCGGTTTCCCGAGCTGTTCTGGAACCTCTCCGAACAAGATGCGCTGCATCGTGTACAGATAGTATGCGGCGGTGACGACGACCGAGATCAGCGGGATGATGATGAGCCTCCTCATCGTGTCGAGGTTCTGGGAGCCGTACGCGCCGACGAAGACCATGAACTCGGACCAGAACGAATTCAGGCCGGGGAGCCCGAGGGACGCGAAGAAGCCGACCGCGAGGACGACCGAGAACTGCGGCATCGCCTTGAAGAGTCCCTGCAGCTCGGGGATCTCCCGCGTCCCCGTGCTATGCTTCACGGACCCGGCGAGCATGAAGAGGATCGCCGTAATCACCCCGTGGTTGAACAGCTGGAAGATCGCGCCCTGCACGCCGATCACCGTAAGGCTCGAGGCGCCGAGGAGCACGAACCCCATGTGTCCGACGGAGCTGTACGCGATGAGCCGTTTGAGATCCGTCTGGGCGAGACACACAAACGCCGCGTAGACCATCGAGACGGTCCCGAGGATCGCAAGGACCCACCAGAGGTCTTTCGCCGCCTCGGGCAGCATCCCGAAGTTGATCCGAAAGATCCCGTAGCCGCCCATCTTCAGGAGGACGCCGGCCAGGAGGACCGACCCGCCCGTTGGGGCCTCGACGTGGGCGTCCGGCAGCCACGTATGGAACGGGAACGAAGGCAGCTTCACGATGAATCCGAACAGGAACGCGGCGAAGACCGGCAGTTGCGTACCGAGCGTCAGGTACGGCACGGCGCTGCTCAACACGTGGAGCTTCGCGCCCTGCAGAAAGACCGTCATGTCGAACGTCGGCGCGCTGACGCCCGTCACCGCGAGGTTCACGTCCGCGCTGTAGAACCAGTACAGGGAGAAGATCGAGAGGAGCATGATGACGAAACCGACATGTGTGAAGATCAGGAACTTCAGCGCCGCATACCGCCGATTCGACCCGCCCCAGATCCCGATCAGGAAGAACATCGGGAGCAGGACGAGTTCCCAGAACACTGCGAACAGGACGAAGTCGAGGGCCTCGAATACGCCGACGAGGGCCATCTCGAGGAACAGGAAGAGCCCGAAGAACGCCCGAGGTCGGTGTTCCTCGTCCCAGTGGAACACGATTGCGAGGGTCGTGAGGAGCGCCGTCAGCCAAATGAGCGGCACGCTGAGCCCGTCGACGCCGACGATATAGTTGAGCCCGAACTGCGCCCACCACCCTTGCCGCTCTACATAGTACAGGGGGACGGCGGGCGCGGGAACTTCCGCGACTGGCGGTCCGATCAACCCGGCCCAGCTCGGCTGGATGAGCGCAGCCAAGAGGAGCGACGCCAGGGCGAGCTCGACGAGGCTGAAACCAAGGGCGGTGAGCTTCGCGATCCGCTGCGTCGCGCCGACCCCCCAGCCGACGCCGGCGCCGACGGCGGGGATGAGCAACAGGAGGGTGAGGAGGTACGACACTCTCACCGACCTCCGAAGAGCCGCAAGAACATGCCGGCGTAGATGATTGCAGCGACGACGACGATACCCACCACGATGACCCAGGCGTAGCTCTGCACCTGTCCCGTCTGCCGCGTCCGGAGGCGCCAACTTGTCCGGACCGTCTCGAGGCTCACCGCGTTCACGGCGCCGTCGATGACGCGACGGTCGAACGCATCCGTGCCCCGTGCCGTCGCCATGCCGCCTCGGCCGACCGCGTTCACGATTCCGTCGATCACCTTTCGATCGAACCAGTCGAAGCCCCGCGCGGCTCCATAGACGGCGGTCCGTCCGAAGGCATCGTACGCATCATCGATCCAGTAGCGCTTCGTGAGCATCTTGTGCACGAAGGCCCCGGAGGGGGAGGCGGTGAAGCGCTCGGCGGGAATCCGCTTCGTCGCGTAGACGGCCCAGGCGAGGGCGAGGCCGAGGACCGCGACGCCCATCGAGAGCCCCTCGAGCACGTAGTCTTGGAGCGGCACGCCGATCAGCGGGTAGCGGGCTTCCGCCGACTCGAAGAAGACGAGGTTCCCGAATCCCTGCATGGGGTAGGCGAGGAGGCCGGACACGAGGGCGAAACCCGCGAGGATCATCAGGGGGACCGTCATGACGCGCGGCGATTCGTGCGGGTGCTCGTGGCCCCGGTACTCCCCGCGGAAGGTCATGAACCAGAGGCG
This sequence comes from Thermoplasmata archaeon, assembly GCA_036395115.1. Classification (NCBI taxonomy): domain Archaea; kingdom Methanobacteriati; phylum Thermoplasmatota; class Thermoplasmata; species Thermoplasmata archaeon. Next base: position 2,692 of record DASWDU010000041.1, read on the forward strand.
GAAGATGTAGAACGCCGTGAGGAACGCGGTGACGACGCCGAACGCGTACAGCAGGTAGAAGCCGGGTTGCTCCGCGCCGGCCTCGAACGTCACCGAAAGAATCTCGCCCTTGCTGAAGAAACCGCTGAACGGGACGATGCCCGCGAGGGCCAGGGCGCCGAAGAGCATCGTCTTCGAGGTGATAGGCAGGTGGTGGGAGAGCCCGCCCATCTCCCGCATGTCGTTCGTGTGCACGGCATGGATGACGCTCCCGGCGCCGAGGAAGAGGAGCGCCTTGAAGAACGCGTGATTGAACAAATGATAGAGCGCCGCGCTGTAGCCCGCGGAGTCCACCGGCTCGCCTCGGACCGACTCCGTCGCCATGAGGTACGCCCCGGCCCCGAGGCCGAGGAACATGTAGGCGAGCTGGGAGATCGTCGAGAAGGCGAGCACTCGCTTGATGTCAACGTTGACCACCGCCATCGTCGCCGCGAAGAGTGCGGTGAAGCCGCCGATCGCGGCGATGACGAGGATCGCGGTGAAGGGCGGCTCGACGGTGGGGGCGAGCGGCACCAAGAAGATGAACGACCGCGCGACAAGGTAGACCCCGGCCTTGACCATCGTCGCCGCGTGAATCAGGGCGCTGACCGTCGTCGGGCCCTCCATCGCATCCGGCAACCAGGCGTGGAGCGGGAACTGCGCCGACTTGCCGACGGCGCCGCCGAAGAGGAGCAGAGGGATGACCGTCAGGAGCTCCGGCGTGAGCGTGTTCGGATACAGGACAGCCATCCGCGCCCGGATCCCGTCGAACGTCAGCGTCCCGAAGACGTTCCAGATCACGAGCACGCCAATCAAAAAGAGGACGTCGCCCACACGCGTCACGAGGAACGCTTTCTTCGCGGCGGCCGCGGCCTCCGGCTTGTGGTACCAGAAGCCGATGAGCAGGTACGAGCAGAGGCCCATGATCTCCCAGAAGATCAGGAGCTGGAGGAAGTTGTCCGCGCTCACGGTGCCGAGCATGCCCGTCGCGAACAGGCTGACCTCGGCGTAGTATCGCGCCTTCCCCTCCTCCTCGCGCATGTAGCCCATGGAGTAGACGAAAATCAGGAGGCAGAGGAACGAGACAAGGACGAGCATCAGCGCGCTGAGATTGTCGATCAGCAAGGCGATCCTGAGGTCGGTGCCGGATATGCCGGGAATCCAGACGTATCCGTCGAGGGTCTCCGTAAACGCGCCGCCGAGGCCACCTTGCATCAGCACCTGCACGAAGATGTAGAGGGAGAGGACGAACGACCCGGCCATCGCGCCGACGACGACGTGGCCGCCGCCTTCGGGCAGCCGCCGGCCGACCAGGCCGACGAGGACGAACGCCGCGAGGGGCAGAAGCAGGATGAGCCAAGCGAGCCAGGCGTTCTCGATCATCCGTCACCACTTGAGGAACCGGACCTTGTCGAGCTCGATCGTCCCGTGGGTCTGGTAAATCGAGAGGAAGATCGCGAGTCCGACCGCCGCGTCCGCCGCCGCCACGGCGATCCCCAGGAGGGCGAACACCTGGCCGCTCGGGTCCCCGCTGTACGAGGAGAACGCGACGAAGTTCAGGATCGAGGCGTTGAGCATAATCTCGATCGACATGAGGACGATGATCGCGTTGCGGCGAGCTAGGATCCCGTACAGTCCGATGCAGAAGAGCATCGCGGAGAGGAGCAACTCGTACTCGAGAGGGATCACGGCCCCACCTTCCCCGCCTCGTCCATCTTCGCGAGGTAGACCCCGCCGATCATCGCCGCGCCGAGCAAGATCGCGATGAGGAGGACCGTGATCGCGTACGCGTTGAAGAGCTGGTTCGCGATGCCGTTCGACGACGTCGCGTTCGGATTGTACACGGGAATCGCCGTGGGCGTGTTGGGCCAGCCTACGTTTCCGAGGAAGGACAGGGCCATCACGAGGAACAGGGCTCCCGTCGCGAGGACGACCAGGACCTGGCGCGCGTTCACGTGCCGCCCTCCGGCTCAGCCGCCTCGTCCATGATCTTGCGGCGCGTGAGCATGATACCGAAGACGAACAGGACCGGGACCGCGCCGGCGTACACGAGGATCTGGATCAGGAAGACGAATTCGCTCAGGAACAGCAGGTAGATCGCGCCGATCGTGACGAGCGTCATCGCGAGCCAGAACGCCGCGCGGACGAGGCGCCGGTTGACGACGACGAGGACCGAACCGATCACCTCGAAGGCGCTCAACACGAGAAACGCGATGAGGTCCCACTCAACGGCCATCGCATCCCTCCCGGTGACCGGCGTCCGCGGACCCCGTGATGGCCCTCACCCCAAGACCCGGAATCCCGCCGCAATCAGGATCGCGAGGAGCGAGTACGGAATGAGGCGCTTCCAGCCGATGTTCAGGATCTGATCGATCCGCACGCGGGGCACGGACCACGAGAGCACGACGAAGAACGCGGACAGCGCGTAGATCCGCAGGACGAACCAGAACTCCTCCGGGAAGATTGGGATCGGGATACTCCCCACGAAGACCGTGGCGAAGACAGGACCACTCCATCCTCCCAGGTAGAGGATCGAGATGAGGGCGGAAGCGGCGAGCATCCGGAGCCACTTGAAGGCGAAGACGATGCCGAAGCGCATCCCGCTGTACTCAGTCGTCCAGCCCTCCACGAGTTCGGCCTCCGCCTCGGGGATGTCGAACGGCACCCGCTCCATCTCTGCGATCATCGCCACGCTGAACACGACGAACCCGAGGACCTGCGGGCCGAAGGCGTACCACGCGGGGATCGGCAGCGTCGTCCCGGCGAGGACGATCGGCCGATCCTGCTGACTCACGATCACGACCGGATTCAGGGAGCCGGTGAAGAACACGAGCGCGATGACCGCGAGGACCGCGGGAATCGAGTAGGCGAGGAGCATCGCCGCGGCTCGAAGGCCGCCGACAAGGGTGTACTTGTTGTTCGCAGACCATCCGGCAATCAGGATACCTAGGGGCGCGAGGGAGAAAGCGGCAAGGATGAACAAGATGCCGAGATCCAGATTCGCGACGTAGAACCCACTGCTCCACGGGAGGACGGCGAAGACCATCAGCGTGGAGGACGCGATGAGGACGGGAGAGATGTGGAACATCGCCGAGTCCGCGTTCCGCGGCGTGATGTTCTCCTTCTGGATGAGCTTGATGCCGTCCGCGAGATTTTGCAGGTAGCCGGTCCCCCGGTGCGTCGGCTTCCGGGTGCGGTTGAACGGCCAGAAGGGGAGCGACCAGACGGAGATCATGATGCCGTAGCGGTCCTGAAGGCGGCTGTACAGCTTCCGTTCGACCCACATGATCGTGAAGAGGTTGATCACCGTGACCCAGAGCACGACGACCGTGACGACGATGAGCCACGTGATCAGGGTGATTACAAAGTCCGTGCCGAGGAAATCCCCGAGGCCGGCGAGCGGGGGGATCGGCCCCGCGAGCGCGTATATGAGCTGCTGCACGACCCAGATAATCGCGGCGGTGAGGACCTTGCACACGCCGAAGAGGTCCGGGACGAGCGGGGCGCTCACTTGTCCATCTCCCCGACGCACACGTCAACGGATCCGAGGATCGAGACGACATCGGCGAGCTTGTTCCCGCGGAGCAGCGTCGGGGTGGCGGCCATCGTGCAGAACACGGGGCTTCGAATCTTGACCCGGTACGGACGATCGTCCCCGTCCCCGATGACGTAGAAGAGCGCCTCGCCGCGGGAGTCCTCCGTCTTGGCGTACCCCTCGCCTTCGGCGCGCCGCGGAGGCTTGACGCGATACGGACCCGTCTTCGGCATCTTCTCCAGGGCCTGCAGGACGATGCCGCACGACTCCCGCAACTCGTTGAAGCGGCACACGAACCGGGCGTAGGAGTCCCCCGCGCCGCCGTCGTGCCAGACCTGCGGCTCGAAGTCGATCTCCTCGTACGTCTCGTAGGGGTCGAGGCGGCGGAGGTCGACGTCCACGCCGCACGCCCGGAGGTTTGGGCCCGTGACGCCCCAGTTGATCGCCTCTTCGACGGAGATCTTGCCGACGCCTTCCGTCCGCATCCGGAAGACCTTCGATTCCTGGAAGATCGCCTGGTACTCATTCTCGTACTTCTCGAGGAAGTGCTCGATGCTCCGTCGGCACATCGCCTCGAAGTTCTCCGGGAGATCGTTCCGTACCCCGCCGACGCGGGGATAGTTCTGGTTCATCCGCATGCCCGACATGAGCTGGATCAGGTCGAGGAACAGCTCTCGTTCGCGGAGGGCCCACAGGAGGCCCGTGAGCAATCCGAGGTCGGGGCCGTAGGAGGCGAGCCACATCAGGTGGGAGGCGATCCGCTGCAGCTCGAGGGAGATGACCCGGATCCATTGCCCCCGCTCCGGCGTCTCGATCCCCATCATCTTCTCGACGGCGAGGCAGTACGCGTGGGACCAAGTGATCGAAGAGACGTAACAGAGGCGGTCCGTCAAGACGACGTTCTTCTGGAACTCGCGGACCTCCATGATCTTCTCGTACCCGCGGTGCAGGTAGCCGATCTCTGGCTTCGCGTCGACGATCGTCTCGCCGTCGACCTTGACCTTCATGTTCCAGAGCCCGTGGGTCATGGGGTGCTGCGGCCCCATGTTGATCCAGAACTCCGGCATTCACTTCCCCCCGCGGAGCTTGCGCCGGCTGATGTACTGGCGGTCCACCTCCTGGGCGAACGCCTTGCGGAGGGGATGGAACTTGAAGTCTTCCGGGAGGAGGATGCGGACGAGGTTCGGATGGCCCTCGTACTCGACGCCCATGAGGTCCCACGCCTCCCGCTCGTGGTAGTCCGCGGCGTGCCAGAGGCCCGTGAGGGAGGCGATCTTCGGGTCGCCGTAGGGGATCTGCGCATTGACCTGGACCATGCACCCGTTGTAGTAGTTCTCGATGTGGTAGATGCTCTCGAAGTGGTCCTTCCAGTCGACCGCCGTGATGCACGCGAGGTGCTCGAAGCCTTGCGTGTTCTTCAGGTACGTGCACACCGCGATCAGGTCCGCCCGGTCGATCACGATCTCGACGAGGCGCTCCCGGACGGCCTTCGCGTCCTTCAGCTTCGATGTGAACGCGGCCTGGAGGCCGGCAAGGACCTCCTTCTCGACCCCGGGCACGGGACGGCCGGTGATCTTGGGCAGCGGCTTGGCCAGGGCGCTCATATTTGGATGACCTCCTCCTTCTTGAGCGCATATTGGGTGGCCACGAACATGATCCCTAGGAACATGAAGATCGAGAACTTGGCCACAGGCGACCCGAAACTCAGGAGGCCGCCCCAGGCGAAGGCCCAGAGGAGGAGGAAAATCGCCGCGACATCGAAGATGACGAAAATCAGGGCGAACATGTAGTACTGAAAGTGGAACTGGATTTGCGCCTCGCCTTCCGGCACCTCCCCGCACTCGTACGTCAGGTCCTTCAGCGGCGTGGGGTGGTCGGGCCGAAAGAGCCGCGTGGCGAAGAACGTGCCGAGCGGGAACAGCAAGGCGATGATGGCGAAAATGACTACGGGGGCGTAGCTCTCCAGCGCCATCTTCAGGGCGTGGGAAAAAGGTCGGGCTATTAAACCTTTGTCGGGGTGCACGACGCACCGATTTTCTCCAGAGGAAGCGACCCCGCCGAGGCCGTCGCCGCCGACGATTCCCCGCCGCGCCGATTGCCTCGCGGACCGGGCACAACCGTTTATATTCGGGGAGTCCAATGCTCGCCGTCGATGGCCGCGACCCGACCGCTTCCTCCCGGGCAGCGCGAGGTCCGGAAGTGGCCGCGGCTCGATCTCGGGATCGTGCCGCGCTTTGATCCGAAGGCCTGGGACCTCCGGGTCGATGGCTCCGTCGACAAGCCACTCCGCTTCATCTACGACGAATTCCTGGCGCTGCCCTCGACGACGGTCACGTCCGCGTTCCACTGCGTGACCGGCTGGACGACGTTCGACAACGAGTGGGTCGGGGTGCCGATCAAAGAGGTGGCGCAGCGGGCGCAGATCCGGCCGAGCGCGCGGTTCGCGACCTTCCGGTGCGGCGACGGCTACACGACCTCCCATCCGCTCGACGTCCTCTACGATGCGGACGTCCTCCTCGTGCACACATGGGATGGGAAGCCCCTTCCGCTCGAGCACGGCGGCCCCGTGCGGCTCCTCGTGCCGAAGCGGTACGCGTACAAGAGCGCGAAGTGGGTCCGCGGCGTGACGTTCACGGACGACGAGGAACTCGGCTACTGGGAAGTGCGCGGTTACAGCAACACGGCCGACCCGGTGACCGAGGACCGCTACTCCTTCTAGGCGAACGGAGAAAGTCCATAAGCCGACCGTTCCTTGCCGCGCCGAGGCGTGTGGCGACTCTCCCGGCCGACGATCGGCCCGACGAGCGCCGGATGAGTTTCTTCGAGCACCTCGAGGAACTCCGGCAGCGTCTGAAGGTCGTCTTCGTGACGTTCATCGTTGCCTTCGCCCTCCTGCTGATATTCGCCATCGAACCGGTCTCCGTCGGCAATGTCCAGCTCTACCTCCCCGTCCCCAGCGCGGATGTGGGCCACACGATCCCGGCCCAGGTATTCGGCCTCATGAACCGGAGCCTCGTCCAAGGCAGCGCGACGCTGACCGTCTTGACCCCGTGGGAGGCGGTCATCGTGCAGATGAAAGTCGCGATGTTCCTCGGCGCGGTCATCACTTCCCCGATTACGACCTACGAGTTTTGGCGTTTCGTCGCCCCCGCCCTGAAGCCGAGCGAGCGGCGTCTGATCTTTCGCATCACCGCCCCCGTCGTCGTCCTGTTCCTCGCGGGGGTCCTCATGTCGCTCCTGGTCGTGTTGCCTTTTACGTTCCCCTTCCTCTACGGTTTCGCCAGGTCCTTGGGCGCGGCACCCCTGTTGCGCCTTGACGACTTCCTCGATTTCGTCTTGTGGTTCAGCCTCGCCTTTGGACTCGCCTTCGAACTTCCGGTCGTGATGTACGGCCTATCGTACCTGGGGATCGTCACGCCAGACTTCTGGAGGGAAAACTGGCGGTACGCGGCGATCGCGATTTTCTTCTTCGGCGCGGCGATTACGCCCGACGGAAGCGGCGTGACAATGATGCTCGTCGCGCTCCCGATGCTCTTCCTCTACGTCGCGGGCTATGTGGCCATCGTCATCCGGGAGCGGCGCCGCGCCCGGGCGAAAACCTCATAAGACCGGTCTCCTTGGACCGAACCGCGGGGGTCATGTTCGGCTTCTCGATGGGATCGATAACGGCACAACTCCCGAGCGGTTTCGAATGGGTCGTCCTGCTCATCCTCATCGCAGTCCTCCTCCTCTTCGGACCCAAGAAGTTGCCCGAGCTGGCGCGCGGCGTGGGCCGAGCGCTCGGCGAGTTCCGGCGCGGCAAGATGGAGGTCGAGCGAGAGATTTCGATGGAACTCTCGTCGATGGACGTCAAGGACACACGCGCGCGCGTCGAGAAGACCGCGAGCATCCTCGGCGTCCCCGCGACCGGCCGGAGCGAGATGGAGCTCAAGCTCGGCATCGCGCGCGCCATCGACCGAGCCCCCGACGACCAAGTCGTCAGCGCGGCGCAGGCGATGGGCGTGTACAGCTCCGGCGCGGACACGCAACGGCTCAAAGAACAGATCATCAAGGCCCTGAACGTCTGATCGTTTTCTCCTTACGACGCGTACGCGCGTTACCTTTATCGGGGCCGACCGTTTACCTGCGCCCGCTCACGGAGAACGGCGCATGGCGAGCCTCGATTACGCGTACCGCCGGCTCGTGAACACGCTCGGTCCGGAACGGGTCGCCCGCTCCGAATTCGAGCGGATGGTGTACAGCCACGACTTCGCGTCGCTGCCGAAGATCGCGCTGCTGCAGTGGCGGCTCTATCCGGACTTCGTCGCGCTTCCGCAGACGACGGAAGAGGTCGCCGCACTGGTCAACTTGAGCGACGAGAGCCAGCTCCAGATCACGCCGCGGGGCGGCGGGACGAGCTGGTACGGAGGGACCGTCCCGAACCGCGGGGGCGTCCTCGTCGACATGCGCAAGATGAACGCGATCCTCGGACTCGATCCGGGCGCGCGAACCGTGACCGTGGAGGCGGGCGCGACATGGAAAGACGTCGAAGACTACGTCGAGTCCAAAGGTTTCTCCCTGCCGGTCGTCCCGACGAACGCGATTGGCAGCACCGTCGGGGGCGCGATCAACTCCGGCGCCACGGGGTTCGGCGGCGTTCGGAACGGGAGCCTTCGCGACGCGATCACGAACCTCGATGTCGTCCTGCCGGACGGCCGCATCCTGAAGACCGCGCCGGCCGGCGACGCCGGAGGCGCCCTCGCGAATCTCACGCCTCTCTTCTTCGGCGCGGAGGGGACGCTCGGCATCATCACGCGGGTAACGTTGCGGCTCGTCCCGAAGGCGGACGTCGTGAAGCCGCTCGCCTACGCGTTCCCCGGACTCGGCCCGGGCGCGCGATTCCTGAAAGGCCTCGTCGACGCGGGCCTCGCTCCCCACCACGCCATCGTCATCGACCGGGAGCACTTCGTGTTCGAACGCGCGCTGCGGCCGGACAGCCCGGATCCGGCACCGATCGCCCTCGTCGCCGTCCGCGGCACGAAGGACGACGCGGCGGATCAGGAGCGGACAATCGACGCGCTCGCCTCGAAGGAGAAGGGCACGCGGCTCTCCCCCGAGATTTGCGACCGGATGTGGCGGGAGCGGTACGACAACTACGGCGCGCGGCGGCTGAGCCGCGGCCTGATCGTCTCGTACAACCTCGTGCCGGTGTCGCGGCTGCCGGAGGCGGTCGAGACCGCCGCAGAAATCCGGGACAAGCTCAAACTCAACGGCGCCGTGCAGGCGTATCTCGTCGACGCGACGACCGCCGCGCTCGTGCCGTACGTGCTCATGGACGACACGCGTCCGTCCGGCGGTACGGCGCTCGGCTTCGCTAAGCGGATGGGCGACGCCGCGTTCGAGATGGAGGGCCATCCGATGGGGCTCGGCTTGTTCCTCGTGTTCAACCTGAGGAAGATGCACGGCCGCGCGACGACGATGATCTCTGCGGTCAAGGTGGTCCTCGATCCGCGCAAGAAAGTCAACGGCGGCAAGACGTTCGAGGTCTGGACGAAGTACCCGTGGCCGGGACTGCGCGCGATTCCGCCGCCCGGGATGGCGGTCGGCCTCGAGATCGCCGCGATCCTCCGGAGGGCGAAGCCCACGCGGGACCGGTTCGTGCGGGCGTACGAGCACGCAAAGGAGGAGTGAGATGGGCCTCCTCCGCGACTGGCACTACATCGAAAAGGCCGTCGAGATCCCGGCGCTCTCCGAGCTAATCCGGGACGCGCTGATCCGTGCCCTGTTCGTGCGGGACGACCGGGTGCTCCCGAAGGACCTCATCGCGGACCTGAGCCGAGTGCCGCCCGTCACGGTCAAGGTGAAAGACGACGGAGAGGTGCGCAAGCTCGTGCGCGTGCTCAACGGCCAGGAGAGCACGCTGAGCCTCGGCCTGGGCGCGGAGGACTACCACTACTTCCGCACGCAGCTCGGCGTCGGTCGGACGCGGGAGTTCGGGGTCGTCGTGCGACCGCGGACCCTGCTGACGTACGACTGGATCGTCCCGGAGCAGCGCGGCGTCCAGCTCGACTTCTCTGCCTACGCGGGCATCGAATTCGCGGCGGAAGGCCACCGGGCGATCGCGCAGGTGGGCGCGACGTGGAAGTCGCTGTACGACGCCGCGGCCGCGAAAGGCCACTCCGTCCCCTTCGTGCCGACTGTCCCTCTCGACTTCGCGGTCGGGGACGCGCTCGTCGGCGACGCGCCGTTCGCCTCGTACCGCGGCGAGTTCGGCTCCTTCGTGAACGCCCTCCGGACCATCAGTGCGTTCGGCCATCGGGCGCGCCTCGGCTTCGAGGACGTCGCGAACAACGGCACGGCCTACGATTTCCTGCACGCGGCGATCCCGCTCGCCGGGGAGTTCTTCATCCCGGTCGCCGTGGCCGTCCGGCTCGAGGCGAAGGCGGCGGCCCGCAAGACGCTGACGTACGCCTTCGACGACGGCGCGAAGCTGTCGGCCGCCCTCGACAAGCTCTCTCGCACGGGACAGGTCCTCGACTGGGTCCACGTGACGGACGCGGCAGCCGCCAAGATCCTGCGCCCCACGGCCGCGGCCGAGGCGTTCAGCGCCCAGGTGGCGTTCGGAGCCACGGCCACGGGCATGGCCGCGAAGGAGAAGGCGATCGACGCCGCGATGGCCGGATTCAGGTCGAAGAGTGCCGACGTCCCGAATCCGTTCGACGCGGCCGCGGACGCGTACACGAAGACGGCGGAGAGCGTCTCGCGCTCGTTGTTCGTCGGCGAGGTGCGCCTTCCGTCGAAGGCTCTCGGAGATTTCGCGGCCCGGCTCCACGCGTTCGGCGACCAGTCCGCCGCGAAGGCGGGCTTCTACGCGAGCCTGCGAGAGACCGGGACCGTTTCCGTTTTCCCGTTCTTCGCCTCGCCGAAGGACCGCACGAAGCAGCATGACCTCTCGAAAGGCGTGCGGGCGATCATCTCGAAAATCGCGGGAGGCGTCTTCACGTCGCGGCTCGCGCACCTCTGGGAGGAGGACCCCCAGTTCCTCCAGCGAATGGCGATCCTGCGATCCCTCAAGCTCACGATCGACACGGCGCACGTCGTCCAGCCGCTCGTCACGCCGTGAAGCGGCTCACATTTGCGGCGCGCCGCACTTCGGACAGATCGCCTGGCCTTCTTCAAGCGGCGACCGGCAAGCGATACACACACCCGTGTGGATCTTGATTGGCATCATCGAGACGAACACGCCGAGGGGGATGAACAGCAGGGTGTACGCGTACTGGCCCGTCACGATCCCTTCGAGGCCGATCGCCACGAGGAACACCCCGGCGATTTTCATGATGACGATGAGCCGCTGCGTGCGCGGGAGGTTCTTAATCGTCTGGATCTCCTGCTTGTACGTCATCCGAGGGGCCTTCCGGGCCCTCACGACCGTTGGAGGCGAGGCCGCGTCCGTCATCCTGCGTCGCCGCCCTCTGCCTCTTCTTCGCTCGGTTCTTCGTGCGGCTCCTCCGCGGGCTCGGGCGGGGCCGCGGCCGGCGTTGCCGCCTTCGGCGCCGGGGTCGGCGCGGGCGTCGCGGGCTTGGCCTGTGCCGGCGCAGGAGGTCGCGGAGCCGGCGCCGGTGGCGCCGAGGTCGACACCACGCGGCCGTCCTTCACGACGAAGTCGTGCTTCGTGACCATCGTGATCGCGTCGACCGGGCACACGAGCGCGCACTTCTCGCAACCCACGCAGTTTTCCTCGATGATGATCGCCTTGCGCGACGTGTACGAGTAGTCCGGCAACGCGAACTTGCGATCCACCATCGAGATCGATTCGAACGCGCAGTTGTCGAAGCAGTGGGTGCACCCCATGCAAATCTCCTCGGCCACCACGGCGAGCGTGCCTCGGCCGCGAATGAATTCCTGCGTCCGGACTTTGAAGCCCTGCTTGTACCGATCCCTGGCGAGCGTGAGGTTCATCTGGCGGACGTTGCGGTAGTACGCGACGAGCGGGTCCGCGGGCGGGCCCGGCGCGGGGGGCGCAGGAGGCGCGGGCTTGGGGACCTCCGCGGGCGCCGTCGCCGTCCGGATCACCCCCGTCTCCCGGGAAGAGGCGGCCCCTGCCGCTTCGCGTCGATGTTGCTCCCCGTCGGATAGTCCCCGGGAAGTCGCTCCGCGAGGAACTGGGTGATGTCCATGACCTTGTAGCGGTACCGTTCCTCCCCCGGCTGCCACCGGTTCTCGTGATGCAGGCATCCGAAGTGGGTGAGGCACTTCGGGCAGGCGGTCAGGAGATAGTCCGCCTCGACTTCGGTCGCCTCGTCCATCCGCTTCCGCGTCAGGCCCTTCGTCTTGTCGTTGCAATACATCATCTGCGCGACACCGCAGCACTGCGCGTCCGCGCGGAACGTCTTGAGTTCGACGAGCTCTGCGTTGTCGACGCGCTTGACGAGCTCCCTCGGCTCTTCGTAGAACGGCTCCATCGGCATCTGACGGCCGGAGCGGCACGGGTCCTGGTAGGCGACGCGGATCTTCTTCGCGGTCTCCGGTTGCGGCGGAATCCGCAGGCCGCGTTCGTAGAGGAGTTGCGTGATGTGCACGACCCGCACGCCGTCGAGCTTGTAGTCCAGCTTGAACGTCCGGTACCCCTCCGCGCACGATGTGACGAACGTCTTAACGCCGAGCATCTTGATGATCCGCGAGTTGTAGTCCCGCATCCGCTCGAAGATGTCGATCTTTCCTTGCCACAGCTGGTCGTGGCCGCAGCACTTCATGAACGACCGGTCGAGGATCATCGGCTGAATCCCGACCGCTCGGAGCAGCTTGATCGAGGAGTCGAAGATGATCCCGTGGTTCGTGTCGCCGTAGTTCAGGTGCGAGAACTGCATCTCGACGTCGTAGTAGTCGACGCAGCCCGGGTAGTACGCGTACTCCGACTTGTGCTCCACCTTGATCTCTGGGATCGTCGTGTCGTCGGCCTCGCTGTCGAGCACGCGGAACATGACCGGATGGGGGATCGTGCGGCCGGGGCCGTACTCCGTCTCCATCATTCCCGCTCGCCTCCGTCCGCCGCCATGCGGGCGTGGATCTTCGCGCGCTCCTCGAGGATGTAGTCGCTGTACTGGATGTCGAGCGGGCAGACGGCGCTGCAGGCGTCGCACGCGAGGCACGTCCACAAGGGGACGCCGTCGTGCTGTTTCTTGAAGGTGTTGTAGACGAGGTTCAGCCCGCCGAGGGCGTCGTCCTCGACCTTCGTGACCGGGCAGACGGTGTGGCACTTGCCGCACTGGTAGCACTCGTTGAGCAGGTATTCGTACGTGCTGTACGGCCGCCGCGTGCCGAGCCACGCCGTCACGATGGCGAACATCGGCATCAGGACGAGCGTGTTCATGTTCGGCCAGAGGACGAGCAGGACCCATCCGAGGGCGGTCGGCTGGTCGAGGTAGGCCACGCTCGCGTAGAACGCCATGAAGCCGAGAAGGCCGAGGACGCCGGCCCACGTCGATACCTTGCGGGCCTTCGACTCCGGAGCGAAGAGGACCGCGGCCGCCGTGGCGACCGTCGGCACCGCGATGATCGCGAGGGCGATCGCGATTTCAAGCGTGAATTGGCGCATCTCCGGACCCAGGCCGGAGGGATCGAACAGGATGTATGCCGACTGCGCCACGACGATCGCCGCCAGGCCCGACACGTAGGGCGCGAGCCATCGGCGCATCGGTTGGAACCCGAGCCGTCGGAGGGCGATGTACGACGTCAGCCCGACGAGCACGGGCGGGATCACGAAGAACCATTTCATCGTCCAATCCGGGATCAACGCCGCACCGTTCGCGACCCACCGCTGCGCGACGACCTCCCGGATCGAGTAGAGGGAGGAGGTGAAGATCCACGCGATCAGGAACGCGAGCCCGAACGCGGACCGGACCGGCGCCTTCGCGGGGCGCGCCTCACGACCTCGGTCGATGAACGGCAAGATCAGGAGGAAGATGACCGGGATGCCGCTGAGCAAGTCGCCCCAGAAGGCCGCGCTGAACTCCGTCTTCAGCGGGGTCCCCTCGCCGATCGTGAACTGCGGGAAGATGTCCGCGACCTTCAGGAGGCCCCACGAGAACAAGAGGTACCAGTCCGGGACGATCAGCTCGGAGAGCTGCGGGCTCCGCGCGGGTCCGAGGAACGGCGTCACGAAGGCCGACAGGAAGAACATCATCGCCACGAGGAGGAACGTCACCACGAGGTCTCGGGTGGCTTCCTGCGGGAACAGCGGGATGCCGGGCTGGTGGTCCGACCGCTCCGGCCCGTACTGCCGGGGGAACCCGGACCGGCGGCCCTCCATGATCTTCCCCTTGACGTACTCGATCTCCATGGACTACCTCAATGCGGCTCCGCGACGCCTTGCAACCACACGAGCCCCATGTGCAGGACCATGAGCCCCGTCCCGACGAGGGGCAGGATGAACACGTGGATCCAGTACCACCGCAGGATGTACACTCCAGTCAGGGTGTTGATGTCCCCGAACAGCAGCGTCGCGAGCTGATCCCCGATCGCCGGCGACGCGCGCGTCATGTTGATCCCGATGTTCGCCGCGCCCTCGCTCAGGTTGTTCGCAGGGAGCAGGTAGCCGGAGTAGCCGAACAGGATCGTGACGAGCATGAGGACGACGCCCAAGAGCCAGTTCAGCTCGCGCGGCTTCTTGTACGCGCCGGTGAAGTAGACGCGGCACATGTGGAGGAACACGGCCGCGATCATGATGTGCGCGGCCCAGTGGTGCATCCCTCGGATGATGAAACCGAACGGGATCTCGTTCATGATGATGTTCATCGAGCCGTACGCGGGATTCGTCAAGTCTCCCGTCACCCGGTTGATCTCGAGCCGGCCGTCGGGCACGTAGAAGAAACCGAGCAGGATGCCCGTGATCGTGAGGACGATGAACGCGACGAAGGAGATGCCGCCGAGGCAGTAGAGCGGGTACCAGTACCAGATCGTCTTGAGCTCGTACTTCTCCGCATGGCTGCGGGGGACCTGCCGCTGGTCCGTCTCCAGCACGACCCGCGTCAGGTCGGCGTACGGGACGGTCGGGAAGCGGGACTTGATCCATCCGAAGATCGTCCGGCCCGTGTCCTGCCGAATGTCCCCCGTCGTCGACGTCGTCTCACCTCAGCAATACGTGTACCATGCGGGATCCGCCTTGCCCGCCGGGTCGAGCGGCATGCCGCCGACCAGGTTCAGTCCTTGCACTTTGACCGGGATCACGGCGAGGGCGCGCGGCGCGGGCCCGTGGACGCGCTCCGCCCCGACGTACGGTTCTCCGTTCTTCGGGTTGATGTTCACGACGAGGAGCATCGGATCGTACTGGGACCCGTGGCAGACGCAGTAGATCGGGTCCTCCCCGAACTGGACGTACGTTGGCGGGGACGCCCCGTAGGTGCTGTAGTCCCTCGCCGGGGGAGGGTTGCTGATGACGTGCCAGCCCGGGTAGCAGCACAGGTGGACGCATCGATCGAAGAGGACCACGATCCGCGTCCCGCCGTTCGCCGCGTCCAGGGTCGCATCGTCGAAGTACAGCTGGAAAGCCGAGTCGGTCGCCTGCAGCTTCTTGAACGTCTCCGGCAGCTGGTCGTCGGGGGGCACCGTGAAGAACTGGTTTTCCCGCTTGATGCGGATGATCATGCAAGGGTAGCCGGTCCCGGGGACGTAGGTCGAGTCCTGGAACAGCCCGCGCCATACCCCGGTCGCGCCCTGCCACACCCCGAAATCGGTCACGCGCACCGAGGAACCCGCCCTCACGTTCCACCACTGCGGGGTCGGGAACTTCGTATACTGAATCGTCTCCCGGATCTCGCCCGTGAACTTGTACGGCGGGGGCAGCAGCTGGCCCGTGGCGAGGCCGCCGAGGCTGGCGACCGAGCCGATGGACGCGGCGGTCAAGCCGAGCTTGACCCACTCGCGGCGGGTCCATCGCTTCTCCCGTTCCTCTTTCTCCCAGCTCACCGCAGCACCTCAGCGGAACGCCCGGTGGAGCACGATCTTCGGGCGTCGAATCTTGTGAATCAGCTCGTCGGGCATGAACTCTTTGCGATATACGTCGACGGCGACGGCCAGGAGGAGGAAGACCATCCCCATGAAGACCGCCATGTACGAGTCGGCCTGGGCGTCCTCCGCGCCGCCGAGGACCTGGAGGGCGACGATGACCGTCAGGATGCTGAACCACAAGATCCCGACGACGAGGCCGCCAATGGCCAAGGCCGCCATCGAACTCCGGCGGGGCGCGTCGCCCCGGATCAGCTCGGTCAAGGGAGACCCTTCCGAACGTGTTCCGCGTGGTCGACGAAGTGGCGGCTGGACGACTTGATGACGAAGTACGTGATGCCCGTCCACGCGAGCGTGACGGCAATCCCGATGATTCCGATCCAGTAGGCCCGGAGGAGGATCCCCTTCTCCGCGGCGGCGGGCGGGACGCTCGCTAGGACGATCTGCCCCGTCATGCCGGCGCCCCGGTGCGGGATGCAAAAGAACAGGATTCCGTTCGACCCGGCCTCCGGCGCAAAGCGCGTGCCGTTGGTCAAGAGGATCTGCGTCATCGTGACGACCGTGAACTCGACCGTCACATTCAGGCCGGGGTCCACGAGGTTCGTGCTGAGTTTCTCGGTCCCATTCACGTCGTTCATTGTGAACGAGTGTTGCATCGTGTCGTTGTTGTGGAACGTCACGACGAGGTGCACCGGGACCTGCGGGATGAGAATCTGCGCGGGCGCGAACACCTGTTTACCGCCCACCGTCTCGCCGAATACGAAGACGGTCAAGGTCGGCGTCGGGACGGCCTGCGCCCGGACGGTGGAAAGGACGGCGGCGGGGGCGAGCGCGACGATCAGAAACGTCGCGATGATAATCGCAAACGTTCGCATCCTACGACCCTCTGACTCCCGCTGCCTTTGGAGGCGTCCGGACGGCCGCCAAAGAGGACGTTCCCTATTTATACGTTGTGCAGTTGTCTCGATTCTCTCCTTAGAAAATGTGCGAGCGGGACGCGTTTCGTTGCTGGGCGTTTCGCGCCGAAGTTGCATTCTCACGTGAGTATAAAATTCGGTCGATGAAAATCAGCCCGTGTGCTTCGAACGCTCGTTTCGCCCATTGCAGTCGTAGGATGAAAACCTTTAAACACGGGCCCAGTTCTCCCCGACCGTTCTCGCGTGAAGAAAGAGGAAACTCTCCAGAAAATCAAGGCGGCCGAAGGCCAGATTCGAAGCGCGAAAGCGTTGGCGGAGGCGGAGCGGGAGAAGATCCTCCGGGACGCGCGGCGAGACGCGTTCGAGCTCCGCGAGAGCCTGCGGCGCGAGGCGGAGACGCGTTACGAAGACATCCTACGCGAGGCCGATCGCGGGACGGCCCTAGAGACGGAGTCGATCCTCGCTGCCGGTCGGAAACGCGCCGCCGAGCTCTTGGGACAAGCGAACAGGAACCTGGAACGCGCGGTTGACCTTCTGATTCAGAAGTTCAAGGGTGCCCTGAATGTTTAGGCCCGTCCCGATGACCCGGGCCTTGATCGTCGGGCCGCGGGACGAATTGGAACCAACCATCGAACGGCTGTACGACCTGAAGCTGATCCACATTGTCGACCATACCGAAGGGGAAGAGGGCCTCGAAATCGGAAGGCCGCTCCCCAGAGCCTCGGAGGCATCGGAGATCCTCGTCAAGCTCCGATCCCTCACATCCGTCCTCCAGATCGAGGAATCAGAGCCCGCCGCCGAGACCGCAATCACGGGCGACCTGCGCCAGAAAATCCTCTCACTGGAACTGAACATCTCGGAAGAAGACGCGACCCGCAAAAAGATTCAGGCCCTTCTCGCGGAACTGGACCGCAAGATTGAGGAGACGACGCCCTTCGCGCAGCTCCCGCTGTCCCTCGAAGACTACCGCGGGTACGAACGCCTCGAGGTCCTCGTCGGAAAGGCCCCGCAGGAAATCCAGGGCCTCGATGGCGTCACTTCGGAGTACGAGGCGTTCGAGGCGCCGGGATTCCTCGCGGTCTTCGTCGTCAAATCGAAAGCCGACGACATGCGCAGTTTCCTCGCTCAGCATGGCTTCACGAGCGTCCCGGTCCCCGAAGGCCCGGGCCACCCGCGGGACCTCCTGGCGAGGCTCCTGAAAGATCGCGAGCGGTGGCAAGCGCGGTCCAAGGAGACCGAGGAGCGCCTGACGACCCTCCGGGAGCGTTACGCCGGCTTCCTCGTCGCTGCGAAGGCGCACTTGGAGACCCAGGTGGAGAAGGCGGAAGCGCCCCTCCGCTTCGCCGTCACGGATCACACGTTCCTCGTCGAGGGATGGGTGCCGGCCAACGTGTTTCCGTCGATGAAGGAGCGAATCGAATCCGAGTCTCCCGTCTTCGTCTCGGACCTCGAGGCGGGAGAAGGCCATGGGAACCCGACATCGGAACCGCCGGTTAAGCTCCAAAATCCCCGGCTCTTTCGGCCTTTTGAGATGCTGATCAACTTGTTCGGCACTCCGAGCTATCACGAGCTCGATCCCACGCTCGTCATCTCGTTCGCCTTCCCGATGATGTTCGGGGTCATCATGGGCGACGCAGGGTACGGACTGATTTGGGTCACCTACGGGCTATGGCTCCTGCGTCGGTGGAGGGACCGGCCGTGGGACTTCTGGAAGAACCTTCTCGTCGCGTTCATCTGGGGAGGCTTCTGGGCCACAGTCTTTGGGACGTTTGTCTTCGGAGAGGCCTTCGGGATCCCATTCCATGCGCCCGCAGCCGCAGGACTCTCGCGCACGGAGTCGTTCAACTGGTCGGACGACATCCTGCACCTGAGCATCCCCTGGCAGCCGGTCTTGCAGAAACTCCATCAGGTTACGGACTTCATCGTCCTCTGCCTTGCCATAGCCTACCTGCACTTGGCCATCGCATTCGGATTCGGCGTCGCGAACGAGGTCCGTCACAACCGAAAAGAAGCGGTGGGCAAATTCGGCTGGCTCCTCATCTTGACCGGCATCTTCCTCGTCATGATGGCCCGAGCGGGACGCTGGCCCGGGACTTTCGGGTACGGTATCTGGAACGGGCTCTTCGCGTGGTTCCCCCACGCAGGGATGACCCTAGCGTCGGTAGGATTTACGGAGTCGAACCCAATCCCGATTGCCGCGTTGTCCATCCTCGGTCTCGGCGTGGCGCTCATGCTGGTCACCGAGGGCGCAATCAAGTTCATGGAGATTTTCGGGCTATTGGCGAACGTCGTTTCCTACGCTCGTCTCGCGGGGTTTGGAGTCGGGGAAGCGGCCGTCATCGTCGCCCTCAACTCCATCGCCTTTGAATATGGCATTTTCCCTTGGATCGACGGGGGAAATGTCATCGGCCTCATCGGGGGCATCGCCGTCATGGCCCTCTCGAACTTTCTCTTGTTCCTCCTGAGCACAATCTCTGGCGCAATCCAATCCATTCGGCTTAATTACGTGGAGTTCTTCCTGAAGTTCTATAAGGGCAGCGGGACGTTGTTCCGGCCCTTTGGGATGAAATCGAAACCGGAGGTGTAAAACACATGGCAGTAACGGCAGGCCAAGAAGGACTTATAGCCCTCGCGGCAGCGATCACCATCGCTGGGACGGGGCTCGCTTCGGCTTGGGCAGAGAAGGTGATCGGAGCGGCAGCGGTCGGTGCCATCGCGGAGAAACCCGAGTTGTTTGGCCGGGTCATCCCCCTGGTGGCACTGCCGGAGACGATCGTGATCTTCGGTCTCGTCATCGCCTTCTTCCTGTTCGGCACGCTGGCCTGAGCGGCAAGGGTTGTCCGTGACGCTGGAGACGGTCGTCGAGTCCATCCTCGAGGCCGGCAATGCCGAGGCGGATCGGATCCTCGCGGAGGCGCGCGCCGAGCGCGAGCGAATGCTGTCCGAGGTACGGGCCGAGGCCGCAAGAGAGAAAGCGGACGGCGAGGCACGCGCCCGACAGGAAGTCGAGCGGAGGCGAGTCCAGGCGCTCGCCCGCGCGGAACTCGAGGCGAGGAAAATCGTCTTGGGGGCGCAGCGGGAGGGCCTCGACGTCGTCTATGCGACCACGCTGTCCCGACTCGGCCAATTGCCCGAGAATGCGGACAACCTCCGGGCCTTGCTGAAGGCGAACGAGACGGAATGGCGGGGCGGAAAGGTGTACTCTAACGCGCGCGACGAACCGGTCGTCCGGAAGGCCGTCGGTAGCGCGTTCTCGGGGACGATCGACTGCGCAGGCGGGGTCGTAATCGAGAGTGCGGACGGGACCCGTCGGATCGATCTGCGGTACGAGTCGATCCAAAGGGATGTGTGGGACGATGCGGTGAAGGAGGTGGCGGACACCCTATGGCCTTCGAAGGCGTGAGGGGACGGTCTGCGCCGATACAGGAGCTCGAACCGCTCCTCGAGCGGTACCGCTGGATCCGGGAGCGCGTCCCGTACGAGACGGGCAACTACCCGTACGTCACGGCGAGGGTCCGTGCGAAACGGTCCGCCCTGCTGCCCGAGGACGTCTTCGGACGACTCCTGCAGATGGAAATCCCGGAGATTGCGCGGTTCCTCGGGGAACGGGAGTACAAGGCGGAGATGCTCGCGCTCGGGGGCCGCTACTCCGGCGTGGACCTCATCGAGGCCGCGACCTCGCGGAACCTGGCGAAAGTGTACAACGAGATATACGATTTCTGCGAAGGTGACCTCCGGGCGATCGTCGGCCGATACATGGACCGATACGACCTCCAGAACGTCAAGACCATCGTCCGCGCGAAGACGTATGGGGCATCGGCCGAGGAGGTGGAGGAGGACCTCGTCCCCGCCGGTAGCTTCCCTCTCGAATTCTTAGAGCGGCTCGTGGCCTCGGAGGACCTGGATGTGCTCTTCGCGCGCCTGTGGGGGACGATTTATGCGCAAGCCCTGGAGGGCCTAGCCCCTCGCGCCTCCGAGGTCGCGAACTGGTCCGACTGGGAGGACCGCGTCTCCCGCCTGTACTACGAGGAATTGCTCGAGGCCGTGCCGCCATCGACGGAGGCGAATCGCCTCATGCGCGTGTTCATCCAGCGGGAGATCGACATCATCAACCTGAAGACGCTCCTGCGGGCATGGGCGGCCAAGGCCTCGTTCACCCGGCCGATCTTCCTTGCGGGTGGACATGAGATGGACGCCGAAGACCTCGGAGAGATGATCGCCCTCGACAAGCCCGGTCTCGTGGGCCGCCTGGCGGAGTACTCGTTCTACGAGGAAATCGCCCCCGAATTCGAGGGGTCCGAGGTCCCCGCGGTTGGCCCGCTCCTGCGGAAAGTCGAGCGGATTCACCTGACGGAAGCGGGACGGTATGCGCACCTGCACCCGCTCTCGATCCTGCCCATCCTCGACTTCATCGTACGGAAGGATCGAGAGGTCCAGAACATCCGGCTCATCGCGCGCGGCAAAGAGAGCGGGCTTTCCACCGACGTGATCCGCGAACTCCTGGTGGTGTGAGATGGAGATCGCCGCGGTCGGCCGGGACGATTTCGTCCAGGGATTCAAGCTCGTCGGCGTGCGCCGTGCCGTCGCGACGACGAAGGAAGAGATCGAGCGCAAGCTCGCGGAGATCCTAGACGACCCGGAAGTCGGAATCCTCGTCCTCGACACCGCGGACATGAAAGGGCTGAGCCACTCGATGCGGCGGCGGCTCGAGACGGTCGCCCGGCCCGTCGTCATCGCCGTCGGCGCGGCGGAAGACGAGGACCTGCGCACGAAAGTGAGGCGCGCGATCGGCGTGGACCTGTTCAAGTGAGGTGGCGAGGTGGCGGCGAGCGCAAAGGGAGCACGGGACGACATCAAGGGCACGGGGACGATCGAGCGCGTCGCCGGGCCGGTCGTCACCGCGATCGGCCTGCGTCCGCGCATGTATGACGTCATGCTCGTCGGGACGGAGCAGCTCATGGGCGAGGTCATCCAGATCCTCGGCGACAAGACGGTCGTCCAGGTGTACGAGGAGACATCCGGCATCCGACCCGGCGAGCCGGTGGCGGACACAGGTAAGCCGCTTACCGTCGAGCTCGGCCCCGGACTCCTTGGGAACATCTACGATGGCGTGCAGCGGCCGCTGCCCGTCCTGAAGCAGGTGATGGGGGACTTCATCCTTCGCGGGGTGCGCGCGCCCGGACTGAGCCGCGAGAAGCAATGGGACTTCAAACCCGCGGTGAAGGAGGGCGATGCGGTCAAAGGCGGGCAAGTCCTCGGCACGGTCCAGGAGGCCAAGAACGTCGAGCACCGGGTTCTCGTGCCTCCAAATTTGAGCGGGAAGGTCACCCGCATTCGCTCGGGAAAGATGAAAGTCGACGACGTCGTGGCGGAGCTCGACAACGGCCGCAAGCTCACGATGAAGCAGGACTGGCCCGTTCGGCAGCCACGACCCACGAAGGATCGGCTCATGCCGTCCGTGCCGCTCATCACCGGTCAGCGGGTGATGGACTTCCTCTTCCCGATTGCAAAGGGAGGCACGGCCGCGATTCCCGGCGGCTTCGGTACGGGCAAGTGCGTTGTTGGAGATACTCCGGTCTATCTCGTTGATGGCCGCGCAGTTCCCATCCGGGAGCTGTTCGAGTCCGCCCGCGGTCGTTTCCCTGACGAGGGGCCAGAGACGTTCATCGCGCTCGACCGACCGCTGCGGGTGTGGACCTTTGACGGAGACAGCATCGCAGTCGGATTCGCGACTGCGGTGTATCGTGGCCGTACCAACAGGCTAACGGAAGTGCGGCTCCAGAGTGGAAGGGCCGTCCGCGTGACCCCGGTTCATCGCCTCTTCCAGGCGACAGACGGCGGAATCATCGAGACCCCTGCGGCGGAACTGCAGGTCTCTGACCAAGTACTTGTTCCACTCGAAATCCCCCGGATCGGAACCGAGAATTTGCCTTCCGGTCGCGAAGTCGGATCGGAGATGTTGGTCGTCACCCCCGAGAATCGTCTCTTTACGAAGGAGCCGGTGGTCGAGGTCCGTACCTGGGAGGAGGCTCGGGATGTTTATGACCTGACCATCGAGGGCACGCACAACTTCGTCGGCGGAGACCGACCGATGATTCTCCATAATACCGTATCCGAGCAACAACTTTCGAAGTGGTGCGACGCGCAGGTCGTCATCTACATCGGATGCGGCGAGCGCGGGAACGAGATGACGGAAGTCCTGACGACGTTCCCGAAACTCGAGGACCCGTACACGGGTGCGCCGCTGATGGAGCGCATGGCGCTCATCGCGAACACGAGCAACATGCCGGTCGCGGCGCGGGAGGCTTCCGTGTACACGGGCATGACGCTTGCGGAGTACTACCGCGACATGGGGTACAATGTCGCCCTGATGGCCGATTCGACCTCGCGGTGGGCCGAGGCGATGCGGGAGATCTCGAGCCGCCTCGAGGAGATGCCGGGGGAAGAGGGCTTCCCCGCCTACCTCTCGGCGCGGCTCAGTGAGTTCTACGAGCGGGCGGGCCGGGTCACGACTCTGAACGACCGCGAAGCCTCCGTCTCCGTCGTCGGCGCGGTCTCGCCGAGTGGCGGTGACTTCTCCGAGCCCGTCACGCAAGGGACGCTCCGCATCGTGAAGGTGTTCTGGGCCCTCGACACCGCACTCCGCGCGCGCCGACACTTCCCCGCCATCAACTGGCTCACGTCGTATAGCCTGTACAGCAGCGCTGTGGAAGGCTGGTTCCGGACGCAAGTCAACGAGGAATGGCCGAAGCTACGGCAGTGGGCGCAGCGAACGCTGCAAGAGGAGTCGGAACTCGAGGAGATCGTCCGGCTCGTCGGCGCGGACGCGCTCCCTCCGGAGCAGCAGCTGACGCTCGAGGTCGCCCGCATGATCCGCGAGATCTTCCTGCAGCAGAACGCCTACCACGCGGTCGACACGTTCTGCCCGCCAGAGCGGCAGTACAAGCTGATCTCCTCAATCCGGAAGTACGCCGACCTCGGGAAGAAGTCGCTTGCCCTCGACGTGCCCGTGAAGGACATCGCGGGCGTCAAGAGCCGCGAACTGCTCACGCGCGTCAAGTACGAGGAGAAGTTCGATCAGGAACTCGAGAAGACGCTCGCGATGATGGACGACGACTTCAAGCGACTGGAGGCGCGCTGATGGCGAAGGAGTACCGCACGATCACGAAGATCGCGGGACCGCTCATCTTCGTCGAGAATACGGAACCCGTCGGATACAACGAGCTCGTCGAGGTGTCACTCCCGGACGGCCGGCGCAAGCGGGGCCAGGTCCTCGACTCCTCGACGAGCGTCGTCGTCGTGCAGATCTTCGAGGGGACGGCCGGGATGGACCGACAATCGAGCGTCAAATTCCTCGGGGAGACGATTAAGCTCTCCGTCTCGAGGGAGATGCTCGGCCGCGTCCTCACCGGATCCGGCGAGCCCGCCGACGGAGGGCCGCCGATCCTCCCGGAGAAGCGCGTCGAGATCCAGGGGGCCGCAATCAACCCTTACTCGAGGGAGCACCCCGCGGAGTTCATCCAGACCGGCATCTCGACGATCGACGGGCTGAACACGCTCGTCCGCGGTCAGAAGCTCCCGCTCTTTTCCGGCGCAGGCCTGCCGCACAACGAGGTCGCGTTGCAAATCGCCCGCCAGGCGAAGGTCCTCGGGAGCAAGGAACCGTTCGGCGTCGTCTTCGCGGCGATGGGCATCACGCACGAGGAAGCGCGCGTCTTCATGAACGATTTCGAGCGGACGGGGGCCCTCAAGCGCGCGGTGCTCTTCCTGAACCTCGCGGACGACCCGGCCGTCGAGCGGCTCATCACGCCCCGCATGGCGCTGACCGCCGCCGAGTTCCTTGCGTACGAGGTCGGCATGCACGTGCTGGCGATCCTGACGGACATGACGAACTACGCGGAGGCGCTGCGGCAGATCGGCGCGGCTCGGGAGGAGGTACCCGGCCGCCGCGGCTATCCCGGGTACACGTACACGGACCTCGCGACGATCTACGAGCGGGCGGGGCGGATCCAGGGCCGGCCGGGCTCGATCACCCAAATCCCCATCATGGCGATCCCCGACGACGACTGGACCCACCCGGTCGCCGACCTGACCGGATACATCACGGAGGGTCAGATCGCGGTGAACCGGGAGCTGCACCGCAAGGGGATCTACCCGCCGATCGACCCGCTGCCGTCCCTTTCGAGGCTCATGGACGCCGGGATCGGCAAGGACCGGACGCGGGAGGACCACAAGCAGGTCTCGGACCAGCTGTACGCCGCATACGCGGAGGGCAAGGACGTGCGGGGCCTCGTGGCGATCGTCGGGAAGGAGGCCCTCTCCGACCGAGATCGGAAGATGCTCGAGTTCGCGGATCGGTTCGAGCAGGAGTTCATCCGCCAAGGTTCCGAGGAGGACCGGAGCATCGTCGACACCCTCGAGATAGGCTGGAAGCTCCTGGCGACGCTGGACGAGGCCTGGCTCACGAAGATCGACCGAAAGACGCTCGAGAAGTACCATCCGAAGTACCGGGGCGCGGCGAAGGTGAGCGCGTAGGATGGTCCTCGCCGAGTACAAGCCGACCCGATCCCAGCTGCTCCAGCTCCGGCGCACCCGACGCATGGCGGAGCGGGGCCACCGCCTGCTGAAGCTGAAGCGGGACGCGTTGATCGTCGAGTTCTTCCGCGTGCTCGAGCGGGCGAAGACGCTCCGATCGAACCTCGCGGAGAAGTACCGGGTCGCGGAACAGCGCATCGCGATCGCCCGCGCGATCGAAGGGTCCATCGGGGTGCGGTCCGCCGCGCTCGCGTCCCGAGAGGTGCCGACCCTGCAGCTGAAGACGAAGAACGTCATGGGGATCATCGTCCCGAAGATCGACGCGAAGAGCGTCCGGAAGAAGCTCGAGGACCGCGGCTACGGCATCATCACGACGTCCGCCCGGATCGACGAGGCGGCGGAGGCGTACGAGGCACTCGTCGAGGACATCGTCGTGGCGGCGGAGATCGAGACGACGATGCGGCGCCTCATCGAGGAGATCGAGAAGGTGAAGCGTCGCGTGAACGCTCTCGAGTATCGCGTGATCCCGGAACTCAAGTCGACGGAGGCGTTCATCCGCCAACGCCTCGAGGAGATGGAGCGCGACAACTTCATGCGGCTCAAACGGTTCAAGCAAACCGAAGGGTCGTAGGCCCGACGCGCCTGGCCAGATTGCGAGCCCGACCGCGGTCTAGCGTTGACCCGGCGGAATCTCGGTCGACGCGGTCCGCTCAATCGGCGCTGTGGTCGTCGCATCCTTCGGCGCGTGGGCGGTCGGGTGAACGGTCGTGGGGACGCCCTCGGGAACGGGAGGCGCCCGAGCCCCCCTCTGCCAATCCCCGCGGCGGTACCGGCCGTGGCGTGCGAGCTGCGCCATCATCGCGGGCAGGCCCGGGAGATCGTCGACGAAGTACCAGAACGCCAAGTTCTCTCCGTACCGTTCCCTGAGGTCTGACAAGAACTCGTTCAGGCTTCGCGACACGTCGGGCGGCAGCGTTCCCGGGTAGATCGCGGCGAGGTAGACGTGGGCCCCGCGTTCCACGGCTACGTGCCGGTTCCCGAGCTCGAACTTCTTCAACTCCCCTTGCTCCTCGCGGAAGGCGTCCCGGACGAACGCCGAAATCACCGTGAACATCCCCGCCAAGATGTCGTCATCCATCTCGGCCCGCGGGCGGACGGTCGTGTGGACGAGGAGGCGTCCGTCGAGGCCGATGAGGAACAGGTCATCCGTCGGGGTCCGGCGCGGATAACGCTTCCAGGCGAAGTAACCCGCGATCCCGGAGGCCAGGAGGAGGAGAGCCCCCCACGGGCTCACGAAGACGGACCACATCGAAGCGCGGTACACGACGGCCAAGGACGCGATCGCAGGGGAAACGCTCGTGTTCCCGCTGGAGAGAGTGGCGCGGATGACCAAAGGCTTCGTCGCCAGACTATGGAGATCCTGTCCGTCCACGACCCCCATCCAATTCGTTCCGCCGTCCACGGAAATCGCGTACACGATTGCGGTGCCTCGGGGCCGTGTATCGTTCACGCGGAGCGATTCCCACCCGAACAACGAATCCCGCGGGAGGAACGGCGCCGTGCGGAGGACCCCGACCGAGTCATACGCGTCGGCCTGAATCGAGAGGCGCGTGACGACGGGCGTGCCGACGCCGTCCGTGCTCAGTGACAGCCGCCACTGCAAGAACCGGTTCGGCGGACTGGCAATCCGCGTCCCCGACACGACGTCCCACGGGGTCCACGACGCGTCGCCCGGTAACGAGGCATTCCCGGTCCTCGTCTCGACCGCGACGGATGTCGCGGGGGGGTCCGCCGTCGCCTGAACGACCGCACTCGCCCAAATCGCGGCGGATCCGACGTCGATCGGAAGGCCGGTAAAGGACCCGTCATCGTACTCCCGTGCGGTCAGCCTGACGTTGTCGATCC